>NZ_DATITZ010000028.1:0-12330 GCF_035467215.1 Thiocapsa sp.
GAAATCCCCCTCCTCCACCCATTTCCGTCGCCAGCGTGGTGCCCTCACGCTCATGCTTGGACTCTTGCTGCTCATGGGCTCCAGCATCCTCACGCTCAGCTCCGTGCGTGTCGGCATCATTGAGCAACGCATCGCAAACAACGAGGTGCGCGCCAAAGAGGCACAACAAGCGGCGCAGGCGGGACTCGACTATGCCCTCGCCCGGGCGGGCCGGGGCGACGCGATCGACAACCCGCCCGCGGTCACCGCCACCGGCGATGCCACTTACGACATCTTCTTGACTGCAACCGAAGACGACAATGAAACCTGTATTCGATCCGAGGCGAATGCCCGCGGGGATCACAGTATCACGGCGGTTGCCACGGAGTGCTTTCAGCAAAAGCGCTTGTTGTCAGGCAAGAGTGCGAAGGGTTTCGCTTCGGATCTGCCGCCGATGGTGATCAACGGCTGCCTGTCCGAGGCGACCGGAACTCCAAATATCTATCCGCGGGACTGCGATAATGAAATGGATGAGGAGGAGTGCAAGTCGATTGCCCTCGCCTCGTCGGCAGACAGCAGTTGCCTCGACCTAGGTCACCTGGAAGTGAATAATAACGATCAAGCCATAATCCGTCCGAATGCCTTCGAAGGCAGCGCTTGGGATTACGTCTTCGACATCAGCAAGGAAACATTCAAAGCGCTCGCCGCCGCCAATGACCACAGCTCACCGCGCCTACTCTGGATAACGGCTAAGATCATCCAGGAAGAACAATGGACAGAGAAGGACATCGAAAGCTCGCCTACCGCCCCCGTCGTTCTGGTCTATGAAACATCCGCCGGTTGCCCGAAGATCAACGGCAATATCAGCATCTACGGCATCGTCTATGTCGAAACAGCAGAAAACTGCAACGCCGACCGGTGGGACAAAACAGACATCTATGGCTCGATGGTCTTTGAAGGCAATGTCACGAAACTGACCGCGGATACCACGTTCCGGTATTGGAGTCTAGCAGATCAAGATGCGGAAGACGATGATACCCTTGATGGCGTAAGACTTGACCGTGTCTTCTCGGCAAGTCGCATCCCCGGGAGTTGGCGCGATTGGAATTAGCCATGCGACAGCCGATTCCCGCTCAAGGTGGACGTCCACCCCAGCGTGGCTTCACCCTCATCGAGGCCTTGATCGCGCTGGTCATCCTCTCGCTCGGACTCTTCGGTCTGATGCAGATCCAAACCCGCGTCATGCTGAAGACCGGCGATAGCAAGGCCCAAACCGCTGCGGTCAACCTGGCTCAGGAAAAACTCGAGGAGCTGCGTGCGCGCGACTATGCCGACATCGACAGCGACGAAGATCTCATTCGTGCCGCCGTTGGGGGCACGACCGATTTCACCCGCACCTGGACCGTCACCGAGAAGACCGACCCAACATACAAGCAGGTTTCGGTGACCGTCGGCTGGACCCAGCCGGGCCAAGACACCCAAGATGCGGGATTGACCACCGTCACGCTGACCACCTACATCGCCCGGTCGACGCTCTTCGAGCTGGATGCGGTCGGCAAGTAGCCCACGGTTCCGCTCTCGCGGAATCCGCGTTCCGGGTACCGTCTTCTCTACGGTCAACTGCGTGCGTGCGCTGCCGTTGGCTTGGGCGGTCGAGGCGCGTGCGGCCTACCTCGGCTTCGCGGCACAGCGCACGCTGTTGGAGCTCATGCTCGGTTGGTTGCCGGCCGGTGCGACGGTGCTCTTGGCCGCCGACCGCTTCTATCCCTCGGCACCGCTGTTCGCCTGGCTGCAGGCGCACGGATGGGGATATCGGCTGCGTCTGAGAGGCAACCATGCGCTGGACATCGGTTGTGCGGACGTCATCAGCACCGGGGATTTCGCCCGGGGCGTCACGCAACGCTTCGCACGCGCAGCGCGCCTGTTCGACTTCCAGGCGATCGCGGCCGACATCGACTGGTCGCGCGGTTTCGAGTTTCTCGACAAGGAGCTGCAGAAGGTCACGCGTCGCGCCGTGGTCGGGCGACGGTATGTCGATAAGCTGGTCAAGGTCTGGCGCTTGGGCGGCGAGGAGACCTGGGTTCTGATCCACACCGAGGTGCAGGGCGAGCCCGATCGGGGGTTTGCGCGTCGACTTTATACCCACCACTCGCGCCTGATGGATCGCTATGATCATCCGGTCGCGACCTTGGTCATCCTGGCCGATGAGCGGCACGACTGGCGCCCGAAGCGTTATCGTCATGCTCTCTGGGGCTGCCGAGTCTGTATGCCTTCATCGAAGAGACGCCGCGGGAGATGCGTCGCCGGCAGGATGACGCCGCGGTCGCCCTGGACCGCCGCCGGATGGAAGGGCATCGGGGTCAGCTCAATGGTGACCCCGCCTCTCCGCAGATATTCGAAAAGGATCAGCGTACGACGAAGCCGATGTCCAAGAAGGGAAAAACCAGCCTGTAGGCGCGAATTGATTCGCACGGGCCGAGGGATTCAGACACGAACCTGTCGCGCGCGCACGACCTCTTCGCGCTCGAGCTCTTCGAGTGCGGAAACCACGGCTCGCAGGGTTTCGTCGATCTCGGGGAGGAGAACGTCTTCGAGTGCGCGCGCGCGGCGGGCGGTGCGGGCGTAATCGGCGCGCAGACGTTGGAGATTGCCGACCATGGCGGCGAGACGGGCGATGCGCGGGATCAGGGCCTGGAAGGCTCGGCGGGTGCGGTCGGCCTCCGGGCTGTCGGCGACGCTCCGCGGGGGTGTTTGCGGCTGCCGGTCGTTTTCGACCAGATCGTGCAGGGTCACGCCGAGCACGCGCCGCGGCGTCAGCCGGCAATCGGTATCGATCGGCGGTGCCGGCGGGTGGACGGCGAGTCCTTCCAGTCCGTGACGGGCGACGGCGCCTTGGAGTGCATCGGCGGCTTCGCGGTAGTCGGCTCGAAAGGCGGCCAGCTCATGCTCGTAGCGGCCGAGCTCGGTGAGGATCTCGGCGGCGAGGATGAGCCGTTTCTCGTCGAGGAATCGATACCCTTCGCGCATGCCCGCGCGCTCCTCCTTGAGCTCGAGGAAGGCGCTGTGGGTCGGAACAATGGCGCGCTCGGTCATGAGACGGGTTCTCGCCGCGGGGCTTGATCGAGCAGATGCTCGCGGATCTGACGGTCGTCGAGTCGGTGCAGCTCGCCGGCCGGTAAGCCGCGCAGGGCGGACCAGCCGGCGGCCATGCTCTCCTCCAGGGTCCGGGCATCGACGCCTTGATGGATCACCGTCTGCTCGAAGGCGTCGCCGAAGAGAAGCAGCTTGCGGTCGTCTTCGGAGAGTCCGTCCTCCCCGACCACGCCGGCCAGCACCCGTGTCTGTTGGGCTTGGCTGTAACTGGCATAGAGCTGAGCGGCGAGCGCCGGATGATCGGCATGGGTGCGTCCTTTGCCGATGCCGTCTTTCATCAGACGCGAGAGACTCGGCAGCAGGCGGATCGGCGGATAGATATCGCGCCGGTGCAGATCCCGATCGAGCACGATCTGGCCCTCGGTGATGTAGCCGGTGAGATCCGGGATGGGGTGGGTGATGTCGTCGTTCGGCATGGTCAGGATGGGGACCTGCGTGACCGAGCCCGGCTTTCCGCGGATGCGACCGGCGCGCTCGTAAAGGGTCGCCAGGTCCGAGTACATGTAGCCCGGATAGCCCTTGCGGCTGGGGACCTCGCCGCGACTCGCCGAGACCTCGCGCAGGGCTTCGCAGTAGTTGGTGAGATCGGTCAGGATGACCAGGACATGCATGCCTTCGACGAAGGCAAGGTATTCGGCGGCGGTCAAGGCGAAGCGGGGGGCGAGCAGACGCTGTGCACTCGAATCGCTGGCCAGGTTGAGAAAGAGCACGGTGCGGGCGAGCGCCCCGCTCTTCTCCATCTCCTCGCGAAAGAACTCGGCGCTGTCGTGCGGGATGCCGATGCCGGCGAAGACGATGGCGAACCCTTCAGCCTCTTGCGCATCGCCCGGCAGGCGCGCGTTGCAGGCGATGTCCACCGCGATGCGGTCATGCGGCAGCCCGCCGCCCGAGAAGAGCGGCAGCTTCTGGCCGCGCACCAGGCTGTTCATGAGATCGATCGATGTGAAACCGGTCTCGAGGAACTCGCTCGGCGCCACGCGTGCGGTGGGTTTGATCGGCAGACCATCGACCCGGTAGGCGTGCTCGGCCGCAAGCGGCGGTCCACCGTCGAGCGGTTTGCCGATGCCGTTGAAGACCCGCCCGAGCAGCCCCGGACCGACATGAAAGCGCAGCGGCTCCCCGAAGAAGCGCACGCGCGTGCCCTGCAGGGCAAGCCCGGCGGTGTCGTCGAGCATCTCGACGGTAATGGAGTCCTCGTCCAAGGCGGCGATGCGCCCCAGACGCACCGAGCCGTCCGCGCCCTCCACCTCGACCGCCTCGTTTAGACCCACATCGAGGCTGCGGCTCAAGAACAGCAGCGGACCCTCGGCACGATTGGCGATCTCTTCCCCGACGAGTCTGGCGTATGTCATTGGCGTACCTGCTTGGGTGCGCTGAGCGCATGTCGAGGTCGAGGGGCTTCCTGCCTTCTGCCGCCCGCTCTTCCTTTCAGGTGATCTATGGGAAGGAGCAAGCCGACGCGTAGCTGGAAGTCCTTTCGAGGCGACTCAAGTCGCCCCTACGCGGGGGTCGCTCCCGTCCCGCGCCTCGTTGATCAGCCGCCGAATCGTGGCGGTCAGCTCCTGATCGAGCGCGGAGAAGGCCTCCCAGTCGCCCTCTTCGATCTCCTCGCCCATGCGCATGAGACGACGGAAGACGGGTTGATCACGGATCGCCTCGGGGGCGACGCCGGCATCGAGCAGGCGCTCGGAGCCTTCGATGAAGCTGCCGATCAGGCGCATCATGACCGCTTGGCGCGACGGGCTGGCGTAGCGGTCATTCATTGAGTAAGCGGACTGGCGCAGGAAGCACTCGTTGACCAGCTGGGCGCAGATGAGCACGAGCCGCTGGCGCGCGGGCATGGCGTCGCGTCCGATGATGCGGGCCATGCGCTCCAGGCGGGCCTCGTCCTCCAAGAGGGTCAGGAAGCGCCGACGCAGCTCCTGCCAGCGTGTACATCCGGCGGTATGCCACCAGCGCGCGAGGTTTCCGGCGACCAGGCTGTAGGACTGCAGGGGGTGGATCGCCGGGTAGAAGCGCGCCTGCGCCCGTTTGGCATCGAGGCCCCAGAGCGAGCCGACATAGCGTCGGGTGTGCGTGGTCACGGGCTCGGAGAAGTCGCCCGATGGCGGGCTGACCGCACCGAGCAGCGTGACCGATCCGGTCTCACCGCCCAGCGTGCGCACCCGTGCGGCGCGCTCGTAGAAATCGGCCAAGCGACTGCTCAGATAGGCCGGATAGCCGGCCTCGCCGGGCAGCTCGCCGAGCCGGCCGGAGACCTCGCGCAGGGCCTCGGCCCAGCGGCTGGTGGAGTCCGCCATCAGGGTGACGTTCATGCCCTGGTCGCGAAAATACTCCGCCACCGTGATGCCGGTGTAGATGCTGGCCTCGCGTGCCGAAACCGGCATGTTCGAGGTGTTGGCGATGACGACGGTGCGCTCGAGCAAGGGACGGCCGCTGCGCGGGTCTTCCAGCTCGGTGAACTCGGCGAGCAAGCCCGCCATCTCGTTGCCGCGCTCGCCGCAGCCGACATAGACAATGACGTCGGCGTTGCACCATTTGCCGACGGTCTCGAGCAGGACCGTCTTGCCGGTGCCGAAACCGCCCGGGATAGCCCCGGTGCCACCGCGCGCGACCGGGAAGAGACAGTCGATGACGCGCTGCCCGGTCAGCATCGGCTCGTCCGAAGGCAGACGGGCCTGCACGGGTCGCGGCACCCGCACCGGCCAGGCATGAGTCATGGCAACCGCAAGGTGTCGGCCGTCGGCGGCGTCGATCCAGCAGATCGTCTGGTCGTCCGGGTACTCGCCGGCATCGGCGATGGCGGTGACGCGCCCGCCCGGCAGATCCGCAGGCACTAGGCAGCGCTGAGCGATACCGGTCCCGTTCGCGACCTCGCCGATCGCAGCACCGGGCATCAGGGTGTCGCCGACGCACACGCTCGGGGTAAAGTGGAACCGCCGTGCGGCCTGCACCTGCATCCCCGGCTTGACGTAGGGATCGGCGATATCCGCGATGGGGCGCAGCAGTCCGTCGAAGATTCCCGCAAGAATGCCAGGTCCGAGACGGATCGAGAGGAGCCGACCGGACCCAGTGACCTCGATCCCGGGGCGCAGGCCGCTGGTGTCCTCGTAGAGCTGGACGGTGATCTCGTCGCGGGCGATCCGGATCACCTCGCCGAGCAGCGCCTGATCACCGACGGTGACCGACTCGCGCAGACGGAAGGCGCCGTCGGGGCGTGCCCGCAGGACGGGGCCGCTGATCCAAGTAGTTTCCGCCGTGCTCATGTCTGGACCCCCGCATCCGTCGGATGCCGTGCCAATACCGCCAACAGGCGCGCCTCCAACCGCCGGCGGTCACTCAGCAGACCCTCGAGGCTCGCATCCAGGACCGCACCCTGGGCTTCGATGACGAGGCCGGCCGACACGGCGCCGTCGGCCCGAAAGTGCGGCGCCTGACCCAGCGCCCGGGTCAGCTCGGCCTCGAGCGGCCCCCATTCGGCCGCGGACCATGCGGGCGGATGGCGCAGCGTCCATGGCCCGGGCGGGAGCCGTCGCCGCGCTTGGGCGATGGCATGCCTCGCCCAGATGGCGCGGGTCTCTGCATGCGCCCAGCGCCGGCTCAACGCCTCGCGCAGACGCGGCCAAGCCGACTCCAGGAGTTGAGCGTTGGCCCGATCTCCGCTCGCACGCAAACGGGTGTCGTGCTCGGCGCGTGCAGCGTGGAGCCGGGACCGCGCGTTCGCCCGCTCCGAGACCACGCGCTCGTGAAGCTGCGCGCGTGCGCGTCGATAGGCATCGGCAAGCAGTGTCTTCGCCTCGGCCCGCGCCGTCTCCAAGAGCGTCCGGCACTCCGCGTCCCGATACTCCTCGATCAGGGTCAGCAAACCACGTTCGCGCTCCTCGAGCTTCATTCGGCCATCCCCAAATGGCGCCGCACCTCGGCGACGAGATCCGGCGCGGCAACCCGGTGACGCACGTCCGGGATCACCAGGACCAGCGGCCAGGTCGCCAACTCCGCCGCTCGCAACAGATCGGGCGGCAATGCCGCCGCGATCTCGGCGGTGATGAAGAGGACACGGGTCTCCTCGCGCAACCTCCGGAAGAGCGCAACCGCCTCCTGCGGCCCGGGGCAATAGACCTCGACCCCCGCGAGCCGGAAGCCAATCCCGCTGACCTCGTCGCCCAGGAAGGCGCAGGCGGCCATGACGATGCGCCCCTCAACCGAGCCGGTTCAAGATCAGCACCGAGATGATGAGGCCGTAGATGGCGATACCTTCGGCGAGCCCGACCAGGATGACCATCCGCCCGAACAGCTCGGGCTTCTCGGCCAAGGCACCGACGGCCGCGGCACCGATGGTCGCGACCGCATAGGCCGCGGCGACCGAGCCCACCATGGTCGCAAGAGCGGCCGCCAGATACCCCCAACGCAGCACATCCGGGTGGATCGGCATCACCTCGAGCGCGACGACCTCGGAGGCGATCGCACCCGACTGCCAAAACAGCAGGCTGGAGATTCCCGCGAGCAGGGCGACACCCAGCACCATCACACCGGCGAACAGGATTTGTCGATTCATGACTTCACTCCTTTTAAACCGCGCCCGGCGCGGTATGCGATGTTTTCGGGACGGGATCGGTCCCGGCAGACGTCACGACCGCTGGAGTCAGCGCGTAAGTTATTAAAGAATAAATTATTTTAAACCGAATCCCCACGAAGGCTCGTGATTGCACCCAATGTCGATCTCACTCGAACATGCGTGTCTCGCACTGGACGCGGTTTAACACGCGTTGAACCGCCGACGGACCCAGGTCCGCTCACACCGCACCCTGCACGGCCTCCCGCACAATGGGCGGCGGCGCCGGGAGCGGCCGGAAGACCCTCCCGGTGCCCTGCAGGAAGCGGTTGAAGAACTCGAACAGTACGAGCCGCGTGGTCTGAATCGAGACCACCAGCCCTTCCAATAAGATGATCAGGACATTGCCCAGGATCATGATGAGGATCCCGGCCCAGAGCGGCACCGAATCGGCCATGGTGACCACGGCGACCGAGAGCGCCGAGTGGGCCAACGCAAAGGCACCGACACGCGCGAACGAGAGTGTATTGACCAGGATCTGGCTGCCGGACTCCAAGAGGTGACCGATGGCGGCAAGCCCTCCGAGCAAGGCGCGATGGACCAGGAAGGCGCCGATCAGGTACCACGCCAACCCGAGCAGCGCGATCCAGCCGAGGCCGGGGCGCAGCAGCGTCGCGATCAACCCCAAATAGAGCACCAGAAAACCCAGATCCTGCATCAGCCAGTGCCGCAGCTCCCCGCGCCAGAGCGCGCTCAGACCCGAGAGGAGATGACCTAGACTAAGCAATGCGACGGCGAAGAGCAGCGGCACGCCGAGCAAGGTCAGAGGATCGTGCAGCGGATGCATCCAGAGTGCGGGGATGATGTCCTCGCGACCGAAGAGGCTCCCGAACAGGACCCCGAAGACCATCGCCGAGGCGCCGCCCAGCACCATCAAGCGCGCCTCCGGCCAGCGCCGTTGCAGCCAAAGCCCAAGGCCGACGAGCACCGCGCCCTGCCCCACGTCGCCGAACATGTAGCCGAACAGCAGGGGCACGACGAGGATCAGCACTGGCGTCGGATCCGCCTCGTCCGAGCCCGGCACGCCCAGCGCGCGCGCAAATAGCTCGAACGGACGCATCCAAGGCGGATTGTCGAGGATCTGCGGCGGACGCTTGCCGGGCGGCGGCTTGGTCAGACGCAGTAAGGCGCGGGTGCGTCCCGCATCGAGGGCGGCCCGGAGTCGCTCCCCGCCCAGATCGTCGGTCCAACCCGTGACCCAGATCAGATGATCGCCGGCGCGTTCGAGACAGGCGACATGTCCGGCAAACCAGGCCAGCCCGGCGACCTCGCCGAGCGTGTCGCCGAGATCGTATTCGTCGAACAGGGTATCCAGCTCGGCCTTGAGATAGACGACACGCATGGAGAGAAACTCGCGCCGCGCACCGATCCTGGCGAGCGAATCGCGCGCATCGCCTTTCAGCCATGACGGCCGCTCGATGACCCGTCCCTTGGCCGCCTGCACCAGATGCTTGACCGCATCGAGCCGATCGCGCGGCCCCAGAATCATGGCGCAGTATTCCTCGCCCCAGGGGATCTGACGCGGGATGACCCAATCCGGCAACTGCGGGCGGGCGTCCCTCGGCAGGACCGCGCAGAAGGTCCCGAGCACCGGCCCGCTGCGCGCCACGGCGCCGAAGTCGAGCGGACTGTCGATGATCTTGCCGATCACCTGCGCCAACCACTTCAGACGGGTCAGCTCCTCCTCGCAGGACTGGAGGATGTCGATCAGCGGATCGGCCTCGCGCCGCCAAGCCCCGACCCGCGCCAGCGCGCGCTCCAAGACCACGTCGGGCGACTCGACCAAGACCTTTCGCCGCAGCCGTGCGCGCTCCCAGTAGCGCCCGTAGCGCACCTTCAGCGCCTCGTAAGCGCCGATGCCTTCGGAGAGATGGGCGAGCGGCGAATCCCCGCAGACCCGATCGCGGATCTCGATCTCGACCGCACCGGTACGCGCGAGCTCGGTCACCGTGCGCACGGCTTCGCGTCGTGGGCACAACACCTCGAACCAGCGTGTAGAGGCAGGACGCAACATCAGAAACCCGAATGCTCCGTGTCGAAGACCGCCCGACTGAGCAGGGCCCCGCGCAGCCGTTCAAGATCCAGGAAGACGATGGCGAGGTAGGCAAAGAGTGCAGCGGGCTGAACTGGATGTTGGTGGAGATAGGCGCGCAGACGATCGCGCAGGGTTTCGCGCAGCTCCCAGGCAGAGTCGGACGGCGCGGCGCGGAAGCGTTCCAGATGGACTTGGATCAGCCGGGAGAATCCGTCCAGATCGCGCCGACAGCGGCCTCGACAGCTCGGCCAGCGCTAGCGCCATGCCGTTTGCCAGCGCTCGCCGAGATCGGGCGCCGCACCGCTCGCGTCTGCCTCGGCCGACAGTACGGCAAGCCCGCTCGCCTCCCAGGCGTGCCGATCCAATGCGCCGTCCTCGCCGATCAGGCCGCGCAGTCTCGCGTCCAGGTTCGACCAATCCGGCAAGGTATCGCCGCGCGCCAGATGCTCGAGCTGGGGCAGCCAAGGCAGCCAAGCGACCCACTCGATCGCCGCCCGCCAGCCCGAAGGCGACCAGTCGGCGACGGTCTCGGCCGTCTCGAGCGCGAGGGTGCGACAACCGCGATCCAGCTCATGCGCCTGACTCAGGCCGGAGAAGGATCTGACCCAGTCGGTCAGTCCGGTCGCGCGCGCTTCTTCCAGATAGGCCGCCAGGGTGCGCGCGCCGGACAAGCGCTGCCAATCCGCCGCCGTGGGAAGCCGCGACAGACGTGCTTGAAGGCGCGCTTGAGCATAGGCGAGGCGGGAACCTGCGTTCATGACGGACCACCCTCGCGATGCCACGGCCCGACTGCGGCATCGGCGCCGGCACTTGCAACCGCATCGATCATCTCGTCGGCAAGCGCGTCGATGGCGGCGTTCAATCGGGCGTCGGCGGCGGCGTCGAGGCCGTCGCCGAGCGGCTCGGCAACCCGGTCGAGGAGCTCGGAAAGGGCGTGATGCAGACTGGTGTCTGCAATCCGCTGAACGGCGAGGAGGCGTCGGTCGGTACGCTCGACGAGACGACGTGCATGGTCTTCGGCATCGGCTAGGAGCCGATCGGCTTCGACGCGATAGGCCGCGACCGATTCGCGCGCCGATGCCTCCGCGGCCAGTGCCCGATTGAACGCGGCATCGATCCGTTCCAGGTCCGCATCGGAGGGCTGCTTGATCACGCCGCGTCTCGCTCCATCGCGCCTCGACCGCATCCGCTGAAGGGGCTTGGGCCAAAGACCTTGGGCCTCGACCGAGCCTCTCCATCCCTTGTACCCGTGCATTCCACTCGGGAAGCGGTTTCGTTAGAATACGCTGATATTCTAGTCCAGCCGTCGCCGGATGCCTGGCGGAGGCCCGCGTTGGATTTGATCCGGGTCAGCTTCGTGACCGATTGCCTGCTTGCCTATGCCGGGCTGTGATCTCGTCTCGCGCGCTTTTTGCCCGGTCTTCGGTTAATGTATTGCCCCGTACCTCAGGTTGTTCTAGCAGGTAAACCACGATGGACGACACCCTCCAACGCCTCCTCGAAGCCGAGATGCGCGCCGAGAAGATCGCTCAGCAGGCCGAGGCCGAGCAGGAGCGCACCATTCAGAAGGCGATGGCGGATGCCAAATCCGAGAACGATCGCTTCACGACGCGGATCCCGGATCTGCATCGGGGCTTCATCGCAAAGGCCGAGGAGCGCGCCGAGCAGAACGTCGCCGAGCTGCGCCGTCGCTACGACGAGCGACACGTCCAACTGCGCGACCAGGCCGAGCGCCGCGAGGGCGAGGCGCTGGATGCCGCCTTTCAGGTCCTGATCGACCCGGATCGCTGAACGCCGAATGCATTCCCTACCGGTGCGATACCCGATCAGCAGCTCATCCGCGGTTTCTTCATGACGATCATTGCCGACCACGCCTACCTCAACACGCGCGTCTCCGTCATGGCGACGCAGCTGTTGGAGCCGAGCGGGATCGCGGCACTGTCTCACCTGCCCTTGGCGACCTTGGCGGAGCGTTTCGGTCTAGCCGCCATCCTCGACGAGCAACAGTCCACGCGCGCTCGCAGCCGGGCGGTGGAACAAAGCCTGATTCAGGTGCTGCTCGCCGAGCTGCTCATCCTGGTGCGACCCATGAACACGACCGAGCGCGCCTTGGTGCTCGACTGGGGCCGCAAGTACGCACTCTTCAATCTCAAGACCCTGATCCGCGGCAAGCTCTACAACCTCGATCAGAAGGAAATTCAGGACAATCTCTATGTGCTGCCCGAGCACATGCGCCTGTCCGAGGAGGTCAGCACCGAGCTCTTTCGTGCCGAGAACGTCTTGGAGCTGTTGCGCCAGTTGGAGGCGGGGACACACCGCACCTTGGCCCGTCAGGCACGCGAGGTCTACGAGCAGCAGCGCGAGCCCTTTGCATTGGAGGCGGCGATCGACCAACGCTATTACGCCGGGCTGTTGCGACAGGTCACGGCGTTCAGCGACGCGAATCTGAACCCGCTGAAACGCCTGATGGGCGCCGAGCTGGATCGCATCAATCTGATGTGGCTCCTGCGCTTCCGGTTCTCCTACCAGCTCTCGGCCTCGGAAACCTTCT
>NZ_DATITZ010000029.1:0-21349 GCF_035467215.1 Thiocapsa sp.
GCCTGAAGGAGGGTCAATGACAGACCGAAAACAACGATGCTCTTGCCCGTTCGACACGCGATCGACATCTGAATGCTCCTTGTAACTTGGTTCCGCTCGGATGGTTCCGCGGGTGTGCAACCCTGCACGTCCGTCGTCTGAGTTTAGCCGATCGCGCTGCGCTCGAGCGCCGAAAATTGCGCGGCTCATCGCAGTCCGCGACAACCCTTGAACCATTCGGCGCGTGCGACGGCGCCTGCTTGCGCATAGTCCATGACCTGCCGATGGAAGCGCTCGGGATAGATCCCCAGATCACCGTAGCCGCGTGCGGTCAGCTCCGAGCGCAGTCCGACCAGCTCCGTGTCCAGAACGGCCAGGTCGTCGGGATAGGTCTGCGCGGTGCGCACGATGGAGTCGGCATACACGCCGATGTTCGCGTCCAGCACAGCATCGTCGCGCGCCAGATCCTCGGCGAGCCGGCGACAGCGCGGATGCTCGGCGTTCTCGTTGTCTTTGCAGAGGTCGTAGCGCTGGCGCAGCAGATCGATGTTGAACCCCTCGACCGAGAGCTTCTCGCACAGCATTCCACCGAAACGCAGGGCCTCGCGTGCACTGCGCGCGCGCTGCTCGTAGAGCCGCTGATTCGTTCCGGCAACGACGCTGCGCAACCGCTCCAGGCGCTGCTTCATCTCGGGCTCGCCGCTCGCCCGGGCGAGTGCGGTCAGCTCGAGGACCGGGTCCTCGAAGGGGCGATCGGACAGCACCGGGCGCGGCGGAGGCGTCTCTTGCGGCCGGGCGACATCGCTGCCGAGGCGCTCCCAGGCGGCGCGCACGGCGTCGATGCGCTGGTTCGAGGTCAAGACGGGGGCTGCGAGCAGGACGCGAAAACCCGTGTCGGCCGTCCCCACGGCACCGCGATCGTCGTAGAAGGGAACCTCGCGCCGCAGCGAGCTGCGCAGATCCTGGGCACTGGAATGCAGGCTGCCGCCGCGCACGACCGCCGCCCCGGGCTGACCGTGTCGACGCTCCACCCGGTGCAGCCGAAAGGGGTCGAGGACATACTCCTCGAGATTGCCCATCACATCGTGAAGCCCGAGCGGGTTCGGCTCGAGCACCCCGATCGGGCGCACCTGACCTTGCGCGTTCTCGTTGAACCAGGCATGGCGCGCAGGTCCGTCCGGCATCGGGTAGAGCATCTAGCGGAACACCGCGGGGCTGACCCGATCGCCCCCGCGCGCGGCGTATTCCCACTCGGACTCCGTCGGCAGGCGCACGAAGGCCGGCACCCCGTCGGCGCGCGGCAGGCAGGGCGTCGCGGTCGCGTCGCAATCGGCGATGGCACCGGCCTCCTCGCGCAGCCAGAGCGAGTAGCGATGCGCGAAGTCCAGCGCATCGTGCCAGCCAACACCGCCCTTGGGGAGTCGCGCCGTCGCGCCCTTGCCCGGTTCAGGACAGGCCGCGCCGGACGCGGCAGCAAGGACCGCGTCGTATTGCAGCGCAGTCACCTCGTACTTGCCGATCAAGAAGCGGCGCTGCGCGCCCTCGGGCGCCTCGAAACTGCCCGCGAGATGGTCGAGATAGCGATGCTCGGCATAACCCTGGCTCTCGGTCTCGCTGCCGAGCTCCACCTCGGTATCGGCAAGCGGGTCGGTGCCCGCCGTGCCGACCGGCCGAAAGGCCATGGCGCCGCCGCACGGCAGCGGGACGATGACGTCCTCGGGCCCGGGCTTGGGGTTGTAGAGCGTCTCCGGCCAGGTCACGGCGACCTCGGCGACGCCGCGCGCGGCGAACGACACCAGCCCGATCGCCAACAGACGGCTTAGCCGCCGCGCAGCTCTTGAATCAACGGATCGCTTCACGCAAACCCTCCGCCGGACTCACGCGCCCGGCCCGTATCGCCCCGGCCGTCGACGCAACCAGGGCCACCAGCATGACCAACCCGGACGCCACACCCAGGTCTTGGATGCCGAGCCGGGTCAGATAGCCCCCGCCGGCCAGATTCTCACCCATGACGACGTCGAACGCATGCGCGCCCGCCAGATAGCCCGCACCGGCAAAGAGCAGACCGAGCCCGGCGATGAGCGAACCTTGGATCACCGGCAACGCCGCGACCGCGCCGGGCCCGAACCCGAACAGCCGCAGCAGCGCCAACTGACGGCGCTTGCGCTCCACCCCTACCCAGAGTGCGCCGCCCAAGGCCAGCGCACAGCCCGCCCCGCCGATCAGGGCGATCACCCGAAACAGGAACGACAGGGTGCGATCCACCGCCTGCACCGAGGCGATCCGTTCGGCTTGGGTGCGGACCTCGACCCCCTCGGCACTGACCGCGGCGGCCAGGGGGCCAACCTGATCCAGCCCTGTCGCATAGAGCCGGGCGTTGGCGAAACGCGTTTGGCGGTCCGCGTAACCGAGCGTGACGGCACCGTCGGGCGGCAGATCCAGCGTACCGTCCCGGTAGTCCTCGGCTGCAACCAAAAGATCCAGGCTGGTGAAGAGCGCATCACGGGCGAACCGCGCCTCGGGCACGATGCCGATGACCGAGAGCAGCAGACGCAGGTGCTCGGAGACGCCGTCTCGGGTGCGCTTCACCACGGCGACCAGGGCAGCCGGATCGGCCTGCGTGGGAACGCCCTCCTCCGCCCCGGATGCGGGCGCCCCCGGCACTGGCTCGGCGGACATCAAGCCCAGCCGGCGCGCCAAGGTCGCGGTCACCAGGACCTCGCCGGGATGGCTCGGCAGCGCGGTGCCCGGCGGCAAAAGCGGATCGCCGAGCGCCGTCGGGATCACCTCGACCGCAGGCAGCAGGCGTCGCGCCGAGTCCAGGAGATCGACACTGGCGTTGATGGTGCGGGTCTTGGGAATCAGAAAGGCGACGTCCGGCCGCGCCGCGATCTCGGCGAGCCAGTCGCGGTCCAGTCGGGCGCTGCCGTAGAAGACCACCTCCAGGTTGCGCGGATCGCGCAGCAGGGTCTCGCGCAGGGTCTCGACGACACCGTTCTTGAGTCCGAGCAACAGGAGCAACGGGGCCAGGATCGCGGCGACCGTCAGGACGAAGACCAGGGTGGTATGCCGATCATGGCGCAGATCCTTCCAGGCCAAGGCCCAGACCTCGGCGGCGACGGGGCCGACGGACGAACGCGCTTTGGTCGATGCCGTCATCGGATGATGATCCAAACCCGCCGTGCGTCGGGCTTTAGCCCGACAAGAGCGCAGCGGCCGGACGGCAAGGCCGTGTCGGACTGAAGTCCGACCCACCCCGTGCCGTTCAAGACGCGTCCTCGAAGCAGGAGCCGAGCCGGTCGGGTGCATCGAGCGGACGCGCCCGAACCTCGCGCAGGCCGAGCGCACGCACGCGCCCCTGCTCGTGTGTCGCGATCACCACCGCCGCCCCGCTTTCAACCGCCAGATCACGCAGCAGACCGAGCACCCGGTCCGCAAGCCGCGGGTCGAGCGCCGAGGAGGGCTCGTCGGCCAGCACCAGGTCCGGCCCGTGTGCCAGTGCGCGCCCGATCGCGACCCGCTGCTGCTGGCCGACGGAGAGCTGCCCCGGCCGTCGGTCCAGCAGCGCACCGATCTCCAGCACCGCCACCAGGTGGCTGATCCGCGCGTCCTCGGCCGGAAGCCCGAGCAGGCGGCGGTTGATTCCGATGTTCTCGCGCACGGTCAGAAAGGGCAGGAGCCCGCCGGTCTGCATCACGAATCCGATCGAGCGGGCGCGCATCCGTGCGAGTGCGCCCTCGGCACGGGCGCGCCACAGCCTAGCCACATCGACCGGCGCGGCCGCATACAAGAGAAAGTGCACCCCCGGCAGCGGCGGCGCGGCGAGCCCGAGCAGTTCGAGCACAGTGCTCTTGCCGCTGCCGCTCTCGCCGGTGATCGCCAGCGTCTCGCCGCGGACGATCCTCAAGCGCGGCACACTGACCTCGAAAGACCCGTTGCCGCTGCCATGGCGATAGCCCAGTCGGGTTGCCTCGATCAGCGGGCCGGCGGTCGGCGAATCAGGAACATCAGGCGATATCGCCCGAGCGGACGCGTTATCGAGAGGCGCCATCCGCGAACCCATCAGGGCAGATCGCGCAGCGGTACCGGATAGACCCATTCGCCCGCCGGGCTGCCCTCGGCCAGGCTCACCCAGCGATCAGTGTCGGCGTTGTAGCGCTCGTAGAGCTTGATCTTGCCCTTGAGCCGGCTGACGAACTCGAACTGACGCTGCGTGCCCCAGCGCGACCAGGTGTCCTGATCCAGCGTCATGACGTCGCTCTTGTAGGGCAGGCCGTCGAGGTATTCGCCGAGCAGACCGAGGTCGGCGAGCTGAGTCGCCTGCGGGCTCGCGGCGAGCGCCGGATCGCGACCGTATTGGGCGGCAATGGAGCGCAGGCTGTCGAAGAAGGCGTCGGGTTTCAACATCCCGGCATCCGCGGCATCGACGATCTGTTTCAGGATCCCGTGCAGGTCGCTCAACTGGTCCTTGGTGATCAGCACCCGCTCGTCGACCGTCCGCACCGTGGGGTCGGCAAGATCGCTGTCGCTGATCCAGCCCTCGAAGACCGACGGGGCAAGCGTGCCCTCCTCCCGACCCAGGTAGGCGAGCTGCATGGCATGACCGAGCACACGCGTCGCCTCGCGCAGCGCGGCTGTCTCCGGGTCTTGCGCAACGGAGGGGCTCGCCGTCGCGGTCGCGGAACTCGGGATTGAGGTGGCTGCGCGTGCACTGCCCGCCGCGAGATCGCCGCGTGCAGACGCCTCGATGCTCTCGATGACCGTGTCGGACAGTGCGGAGACCGCCTTGCCCAGTGCCGCTGCCGAGCCGTCCTTTACCGAGAAGTAGAGGCTGCGCTGGATCGCCGCATTGTTGGCCAGGGTCCGATACTGCGCCTCGGCGGTGGCGTGATTGGCCTTGCCGAGCGCTGTCTTGAGATGCAGAACCATCAACGCGACCCCCTTCTCGGCCGCCTCCGAGCGCACCTGCTCGGCATGCAGACCCGTGGTGGAGGCGTCGCCTTCGAGCGCGCCGGCATCCGTGATGAGCACGGCATAGCGTGCGCCGAAGCGGTTCCAGGGGATCTCCTCCAAGGCCGTGATGACGCCCGCGTAAGGATCCTCGTCGAACCGGTCGGTCGAGACCTTCGCCTCGGTGACCTTGGATGCGCGGGTCAAGAACTCGAGCCCCGTGGAGACCTCCGCGGGATCGACGAACATCCGCGCGACATACTCCAACGATTTGGCCTTGGCTGGATCGGCGGTCGGCGCACGGAAGGCGACGAGACCGAAAGAAACCTTGTCGAGAAGCCCCGAGCCCTCGATCCGCGTGTAGACCTGCTGCGCCGCCGCACGCGCCTCGTCGATGTACTGCTGCATCGAGACCGTCGAGTCGATGATGAAGACCACCGCGGCGCGGAAGCTGCCGAGCTGGGTCACCGGCTCGGCGCGCTCGTCCGGGAGCGGCGTGCTCGTCGGCGCCGCCGTTTCCGTGACCGAGGCCACCTTGAGGCCCCGCATCAGATGACCCGAATCGGTGAAGACCTCCTCGAAGTCCAGAATCGGCAGTAGATAGAAGCGCGAGTTGATGTCGATAAAGCGATCCGGCTCGATCGCGACCACGCGGGGATCGCGCCCGCCCTCGGCGATCTTGCGGGTCAGCGGCCCGACCTCGGCGGCCGGATCAGAGAGCGCCAGCAGCCCGTTCAGTGAATCCCAGGAATCATAGAAGAGGGCGCGCTCGCGCGCGGCGCCCGGGTTGGTGAAGGCCAAGGCCATCTGCTGCAGCCAGGGCACCGTGTCGCCGGCCCGCAGCCAGCCGCTGATCTTGCCCTTGGTGTCGACGCCGACCTCGAGCCAGCGCTGTCCGTCGCGCTCGGTCTCGGCATAGACGTAGAAGCGCGAGAAGGCATCGACAAGGCGCCCGGCATCGCCGCCCGGTTGCTGGGTCAGCATCGCCCCAGGACGGGTTAGAACGCGCTGAAAGAGCGTCTTCTTCCCGGCTTGCAGCAAGGGCGAGCGATCGGTCGGCGGCTCGGCGAAGACGGGCACCGCAGCCAGGACCACCGCGGCCAGCAGCAGCCACACACTCAACCGTCGCTTCAGGTGCATTCCACTCATCCCGGCTCCTGTGATTGCCGTGCTCCGACAGATCATTGTGCGGCGCGGAGACGCCGACAATCCGCTCCGCGTCTTAATCGTGCAGCACGGCAGATGTGTCGAGACCGTTCCTTGTCGTTGTCGTAATCGACCATCGATACGAATCCGACCATGAATCCGACAACGACAACGACAACGAAGTTGACCTCGGACGGTCCCGGAATCTCTGCACTGCTCTGCTAGTAGAGTGCAGCATATCGACGATCGGCCTTGATCGGAACTCCGTCCATGAGAACTCATGCCGACACCGGAGGCCTTCGGCGGAAACAACTCGGTTCACCCGGAACCCGGTTTAGAATCAGTCTAATCGATCGCTCGGGAGCCCGCGATGACACCCTCGGTTCGTATCTTGACCCTGATCTACGCCGGTCCTCCCGCAGATCGGCTGGCGCCGGACCATCCCTGGCAGCAGTTCGACGCGCTCGGCCGGACCCTGCGACGCCATCTGCCCGGGGCGACCGCGGCCGTCTTCGCCCGGCCAGAGATCGCCGTGGACGGCTCGGGCACGATCATTTGGACCAGCGAGCTGGCCGGACAACCGCGGCCTCTGTCGGACCTGCCGGACGAGGAGCAGGCGGCGGCGCGGCGCATCCTCTCCGATCACCTGAACGCGATCTCGCACCTGGCCGACGAGCTGGCCCGACGCGAGCCGGAAGATCCCGAGCCCGGGCGTCTCCTGACCCGCGCCGTCGTCTATCCGGGCGACGAGGCGGTCTATGTGATCGGCGGCGCCCCGGTGCTGATCTCCTGGGGCGGGACCGACCCCGGCCGCCCGCCGCCCGCAGCCGGTGCGCCCGATCCGGCGACCGTCCCGTCCCCGCCGCGCCGACCGGCGTGGATCATGCCGCTTCTCGGCTTGATCGCACTCGCCGCTCTGGGGCTCGGGATCGGCCTGGGCGTCTGGCTCTGGCAGGCGCAGGAAACCGAGGAAGGCTTGCGCGAGGACCTCGCCGTCGCGCTGGCCTACCAATGCGACCCGGTCGCACCGCTCGTCGCACTCGCGTCCCGCCTGGAGCGGATCGACCGCGAGGACGCGCGTTACGCGGACATTCGCATGGCGGTCCTGACCGAGATCGGCATCTGCGAGGAGGCCGCGCTCTTTACCGAACGCCTCGCGACCGAGCCGCCCTGCGATCATCTGCCCACCTTGGACCAGGAGCTTGCCTTCTACGACCTCGAGCGCGAACCCTTCCTCGCGCTGAAGGCTGACCTGGATCGGCGGATCTCGGCCTGCTCGCGGGTCGCGGGACTCGCCGAACGCCTCGATGCGGTCGCCGGCGACTGCCTCGCCGTCGCCGAGCTGGAGCAAGAGATCGCGGCGCTCGATGAACCCAAGCGCGAGCTCGCCGTGCTGCGTCTCGGACTCGATCGCGCGCTTGCCGCCTGCCGGCTCGCCGAGACACTCGGCCCGCAGCTTGCCGAGGCGGCCGACGACTGCGCGGCACTGCGCAGCCTCACGCGCGAGACCGCCCCCGCCTTCGCCGATCTAGACGCAAGCCGGCCACCCTTGAGCGAGATCCGCGACGCACTCCAAGACGCACTCACGCGCTGCGACCTGGCCGATCATCTCGAAGGCGAGCTGGCCCGCTCGCAGGACGATTGCCTGGCCCTCGCCGGACTCGACGAGACCCTCTCGCGCCATGACCGGGAGCGCGAGCCGCTCGCCACCTTGGCCGGGAGGCTCGCCATTGCGATGCGCCAATGCGCGGACCTGAACGACCTGGAGCAAGGCTTCGCCGAGGCCAACGGCGACTGTGACCGTCTTCAGGCACTGGCCGACGGACTGGATGTCTACCGAAACAACCTCCGCTTCCTCGACATCCGCACCCGCCTGGCACCCGAGCTCGCGCTCTGCAGCGAGGCCGACGCGCTGGAGGAGCAGATCGCGGCCATCGGCGGCGACTGCACCAAGGCACGCGAGCTGGCCGCAAGTCTCGCCGACCGAGGCGACCCGCGCTTCGCCAAGGCGCGCAAGGCACTCGAGGCGCCGATTGCCGACTGCGATCGGATCGACCGCTACACCCGACGCCTCGCCGAGGCCGGCGCGGACTGCACGCGCCTCGTCGCCCTGGAACGCGACCTCAAGCGCGAGTCCGCCCCGACGCTGCGACCGGTCCGGCAAGCGCTCGGCGAGCGGATCGGCCCGTGTCGCCCGCCGCCACCGAAACCCGTCGTGGTCCAAGCGCCTCCGAAGGCCCCGCCACCCGAGATCAAGATCGGCACCAAACCGACTCCCCCACCCCCGCCCCCCCAAGGCAGCGGCTCCTTCGCCATGCGCGGCGACTGCACGGGACGCCTGACCATCGAGCCGACCTCAGGCTGGGACGGCGACCGCGTCCGACACATCGTCACCATCGATCCGCCAGCCAGCGAGCGCGTCGCTCGGGTGACCTCTACCAACCCCGGATGCCGCAACTGCGCCCTGCGCAAGATCGGCCGCAACACTTGGCGCGGAGACCTCTTCTACGGCTGCCGTGGTCGCGGGATCGTCCAGGTGTCCTACGCCGCTTACGATGCGAGCGGACGGATGATCTGCAGCGGGAAGGGCAGCGACCTGTGTCTCGGGCGTCGTCGATAGGCGACGATTCAGAAACGAGGTGCTTTTGTCCCTGCTCCTGCTACGTCGGGGGAGCCGTGATCTCGCGCATGACGCACGACAGCGATCTCGCTCCGGCCGGATCAGACCATCCGGTTCGAGTCACCGCGTCCCACCGAAGCGCTCGATCGCTCCCGCGGCTTCCGCATCACCGGCGGCCGCCGCCTTACGCAGCCAATCAAGCCCCGCCTCATGCGTCGGCCCGGAGGGCTCGTGCTCGGCCATGAGCTGGCCGAGGCGACGCTGGACCTCGGTGTCGCCGGCTTCGGCGGCGTCGCTGTAGTAGACGATCGCGTAGGGGATGTCGGGGGCCGCGATGCAGTTTCCGGGGCGATGGGTGAGCGGGTCGTAGCGGCGCGCAAGGCGGGCTGCGAAGGTGGGGTCGGCGTTGGCGGCTTCGCTGTAGAGTGCATAGGCGGCGGGGCAATCGCCGGCCTGCTCAAGCTGCTCGGCGCGCTCGAAGATGGCTGCCGAGGTCGGTTGGTCGGCGAGGAATCGGCTTGCCAGCGCGATGCCGGTGAGGGTGGGATCGGGTTCCGAGGGAGGTGCCGTTGCGCCGGATTGCGTGGATTGCGGCTCGTCCTCTTCGGCGGGCGTACGATCCGCGCTGGGCTCGACGAGCTGAGGGGCATCCGGATCCGGCACCGGTGTCTCGCCGAACCAACCGAGCCACCAAGCGCCGACACCGCCGCCGCCCGCCAAGAGCAGGACGGCGGCGAGTGCGAGCCAGGGCCAGCGTGCGTTGCGGCGTCGGGTTCGTCTTAGATCCGCATGACCCTCGAGGTCGAGCGAGAGGTCGTCGCCCTCGGCATCAGGCTCGGCGTCTCGCCCGGACTCGGCTCCGGATCTCCGAACGCTAATGGTCCCCTCCAACGGATCCCTGGATGCCGACCGCGGTGCAGCGGCGCCGGAGCCGATCAACTCGCCGCGTATCCTAAGGGTGCCTGCATCCTCGACGCCGTCGAGCCTGGCGACCACGCGCAACGGCGCTCCGCCGACGCCGACGATGCTGTCCACCAGGTCGGCATCCAGGGTGAGCCTGAGACCGTCGGATAGAGGCTCGGCGGTGAAGATCGGGTGCCAGTGCGGCGTGACCTGCCACTGACGATCAAGTCCAAGGTAGCGCCCGTCGTTGCGTTGCAGGGCAAGCGAGACCGTCTCGGGGCTCGGTCGTGCGCCTCCGATCAGCAGCCGAGCGGAACCCGGTCCGGCCGGGTGGAGATCGATCTTCAGGGCCATCGGGGTCTACCTGTCAACTTTGGGGGTCACGCGCCTTGCCGGCGACCCGATCGAGGATTTGGCCCAGCTTGGCGTTCTGCTCCGGCGAGATGTCGCGCCCGGCGGCGTGGCCGGCGTTGGCGATGGCGAGCGCGCGGAACGCCTCGAACCAGTCGACGATGTAGAGCGCGGGGAAATTGACCGGGGTCTCGGGCAGCACGGGCATGCCGCGGGGCGGGATCGGCGGGGGCGAGGCAAAGACCGGGCGCTGTTGGCCGACCAGGGACCGCGGGCGGTCGTCGGGCAGCAGGTCGTCGGTACCGAGATAATCGATGAAGCGATTGACGCGCGTCGCGGTGACATAGACCTGTCGCTCGGCGAGCTGAGAGCGCATCGCTGCGGTTTGGGACTCGGCGCTGTCGATTAGGCCGATCAGGGCTTGATCCAAACCCGAGCGGTCGGCGCCGGTGATGAGCTCGCCGATCAGATCTTCGAGCGCGCCCTTCTTGTCCAGGCCCATGTGTCGCAGCCAGTGCGGGTCCTCGGGCAGTGATTTGAGATGTCCAACCCAGTAGCTGAGCACCGCACGGACGAAGCGTGCCGCGTTCTCGTTGGTCGCCGCGGGTGGCGGTGCATCCGCGTGGTCCGTGCCCGAGGGGTGGCGGGATGTGGCCCCGCCGAGAAGGGCATCCAGATCGATCAGGCCGCCATCGCCGCTCGGTGCCGGATGGCGGGCCGCATCCGGCGCCGCAGCCGAGGTTGCCGGGACCGGTTGGCCGGCCGACTCGTCGACACGCAGGTAGAGCGCGCGCAGTCCCTCCTTGGGCGGCTGCAGAGCACCGAGCAGGGCAGCGAAGCGGTTCGGTCGCTGACGCAGCGCCCCGATCACCCGATCGGCGAGGCGGCGTTTGTTGTCGACCTCGGCCGCGCCCTCGGCGCGAAAATAGGGTCCGAAGCGGTGCCGGACGAGCTCCTCGATCCCGGCGTCGAGCTGCTCGCCGATCCGGGCGAGCTTGCCCTCGGGCGCGGCGACCCGGCCGAGATAGGCGGCGAGGCGGGAGATTCCGCCGTCGTTGAAGCTGAGCATGGCATCCCAGGCGGCTTGGGGGTCCGCAAGATGCTTCCGGACGGTCGGATCCTCGCAGAAGGTGCGCCGCAAGAGGTCGAGACGCGCCCGTTGTCCGGGCAGGATGGCCTGCTCGCCGGACGCGTCGGTCTCGATCACGGCGGTCGCCATGCGCGGCTTGCGCACCAGGAAGAGGTTGTCGAAGGGCTTGCCCGGCGACCATTCGCGCAGCCAGTCGTAGGCGCCGAAGCGCTCCAGAAGGGCGAGCTTCATCATGCCTTCCCAGCCCTTGCGCATCAGGTCCTCGGTCTCGCTCGGGACCGGGTTGAGGCGGAAGTCGAACATGGTGAAGGCCCAGATGAGGCCCGGATCGCGGCGCGCTCGAGTGGCCGGATCGGCACCCTGCGTCGCATGGACCCAGGTCTCCAGAACCGGCCCCAGGTCTTTGACATCGCTCTGCTTATGCGAGGGGGCGCAGAGCACCAGGAGGTTCATCTCCTGATCGTCGGTGTAGCGCTCGAAGAGGAAGGCGACCTTGCCGCGCAGCACCAGTTGGGCGACCGGGTCGACCTGATCGTCCTGGAGCTGCTTGCGCACCTCGGCCAGGTTCGCGACCGCGAGGCGCCCGCGATAGCCGGGGAAATCGAGCAGGTCGACCTGCTCCAGGAGCCCGGTGCGCGGCGCCTCGGCCAGCACGAAACGCAGCTCCGTGGTGAGGGCCGCGAGCAGCGAGCGCGGCAGCGCGACCGCCGGCAGCAGGGTGTCTCCGCGACGCGGCACGATCTCGATACGGTCGGCGTCGTCGCGCCCGAGCCGCTCGAGGATATCGACGTTCATGATGCTGTCGCCCTGGCTCAGCGCGCCGCTCGCGTCGGTGCGTACCAGCGCGGCGAGCGGGGCATAGGCGGCGTCGGCGTGACTAGCCTCGGCGAGTCCCCGGCGCAGTGCCAGATAGGTCTCGGTCAGCTCGCGCACCTCGCCCCAGAGCACGGAGAAGAGCGCGGCGCGATCAGCCGGCTCCAGATAGGGCGCCAGCGCGATCGCAGTCGGCCAATAGTCGGCCTTGAGCTGCTCGGTGGTCTTGGGGAAGCGTTTTTCGAAATACTCGAGCAGGTCGACTACGTCGTCCTCGCTCACCCCGCCGACGGGCGCGGCGGTGCGGCCTGCCTGCAGGGCGGCGAGGTGTCGGCGCAGATGCCCGGGCGAGAGATCGACCTCCACCTGCTCACGGTCGAAGTCGTTGAAGAAGGCGTTGCCGAGGACCTTGGCCAGGTCGACCTCGGAGAAGAGCGACAGCTCCAGCGGATAACCCGGCGGTGCCGTGCTCGGACGGCGCGTGAAGCGGGTCACCAGACCGGTCGCCTCCTTGCCGTGGCCGGGCGGGTTCACGTGCTGAATGAAGTTGAGCCGTCGGCCCTCGACTTCGGTTTCCAGCTCCCCGCTCTCCCCGGCCGCGAGGGCAGAGATCAGATAGGACTTGCCGGCCTGGGACAGGCCGAAAAAGCCGACGCTGACGGAGCGTCCGGCGGCCCGTCCGAGCCGCGTGGCGAGGTTGCGCGTGCGGCGCAGCTTGTCGGTCAGGCTGTCGGACTCGCGGTCGAGCCGCTGGGAGTGGCGGCGGGTCTCGGCCACCCAATCGATCGCCTCGCCGCTGCCGTCGTACAGGGCGCGACTGCGGCGAATCAGGTCGGCTGCGCGTGTGTCTCGGGTGTCAACCATGATCAGCTATGCTCCGCGCTCACCTGAAAATCGACCCGCTGTCGAGCCAATAGCTGTCCTGATCGAAGCCGATGCTGGCCAGTGTGTTGAGCTTCAGGGCCACGACACCTCGCCCGAAGGCACGCCCGCCTTCCAGCTCGACGGCGGCGACTCGGAACCGCTCGGCATTCACGCCGCGCATCCGCTCCAAACGCACTTGGAGCACGCCGCCCTGCGTGTAGAGCAGACGGCGAACCTCGTCGTCGGCAAAGTCGAGCAGATAAAGCGGTTGCGCACCCCAACGCTCGGCGGCGAGTTGACGATAACCGATGTGCATCACGCCGGTCATGGGGATGCTGGTCTCGGGCAACTGGTACTCGGGGTCGTCGAGGTCGACGTCGCTGTAATAGACATCGCCGGCCTTGATCATCCGGTTGCGGTCGATCATGCCGAGATAGCGGATCGTCGAATAGGGGCGGAAGGCATTGGCTCGGAACGAGAAGTTGGGAAGCCGGCCCTGTCCGAGCAGACAGAGCATGGCGCCGACCGCAGCCGTGGTCTTGGGGTCGGCGATGCGTCCGCGTCGATTGAAGGGATACCAGGCCCCGGTGCGATAGTCGTGCATCGCGATGATCCGATCCGGCGGCAACGGTAGGAGTGCGCGCACCAGCGCCTGGAAGCCCGGCAGGCGTGACGGGCGACCGGTCAGCAGCAGCAGGTCGCAGTCGTAGAGGTGCGCGATCTCGCACAGTGAGCGCACGGCGCGGGTGACCTCCAGGCGCTCCTCCATGAATAATTGATGGGTGCGATCGAGGTCGAGCCGAACCGGGCAGTCGAGCAGCGAGAAGCCGGTGACCGTCCCGCCGGTTGCGTCGCGCACGCCGCCCGCGAACCAATCCAGGACCGCGTCGGTCGGACGCTCCAGGCTGATCTCCGCGACTAGATCGGAGAGCGCGAGTGTATGCGGCTCGCTGCCGTGGACCGGATCGAAACGCTCGTAGGCCTTCAGCACCGCGAGCCCGGCCGGGTAAAGCACCTGCAGCGCCAACTGCTGGCGGAGCATCCCCTCCTGAACATCGACTGGATCCGCGCCGATGAGGCGCGAGAGCAGGGCGTCGGGCTCTTCCACACCGGCTGCGGTGACCGCCTCCTTGAGGGCCGGCACCAGGGTCGCGCCGATCACCTCGAGCAGGATGTCGTCGCCCGCGACCTTGAAGCCGTCGCGAAAACGCTGCTCGGGCACGATGGTGCGATTCGCACCCGTGCGACCGCCTTCGAGCAGATAGTCGTTGATGACGAGGTCGGTCGTGCCGCCGCCGATGTCCACGGTCGCGATCCGCAGGCGCGGCCCCTCCCCTGCGGTTCGCACCCCGGTCTCGGCATCGCGGACCCGTCCGGCGATGGCGAACAACTCCTCCGCACGCCCGGCGAAGGTGTTCTGGATCTCGCTGTAGAGATAGACCGCCTGACTGCAGGTCGCCTCGTCCCAGCGAACCTCGATGGTCGGGAACGGGGGCCAGGCCAGCTCGGCGCCCGGGCCATCGATCGGCGCGTCCTCGGGGTGCCAGCCGAACGCCTTCCAGACCAGCCCGACGGCCTGGTGCATCCGCTCGGCGAAGAGATCGCGCTCCTGCTTGGGCATGGAGGGCGGGATGGTCAGAATGAGCGTGCGTAGATGCCGCGGCAGGTCGGCCGTGGGCATACGCAGACGCTGCGCCGGGCTGTTGATCTGGCAGAGCGCCTGGGTCAGGACCTCGGCCAACATGAACATCATCATGGCACTGCGCGAGTAGTGCGGCATGAAGACCGGCATGCGGTCGGCCTCGGGCAAGGAATAAAGCGCGGTGCCGACCTCGTTGATGAGATTGCAGAAGGGCGCGGCCGTGGCCATCGGCTCGATCTCGGTGCGCACGAAGGCGCTGTTGAAGCGCCAGCCGGTGTCGAAGCGGTCCTCGTCCCAGAGATAGCGTTTGGGGCTGGAGATGCCGGTGGCTCCTTCGGTCCCGCGACGACGCCCGGCCATGCGCGCGGCCTCCGGACCGACACGGGCGATGGTCGGCCAGAGGAAGGCACCGGCGCGTCCGCTCTTGTGCGCCCAGTGCTCCTTGCCGAAGGTCGCCTGGGCGAGCTCGACGCGGCTCTCGAAGGGCTCGTTGTAGCGATGCTGCGGCTGGGACAGGTCGCGCAGCTCCAGCTCGTAGCGGCGTCCGAGCACGTCGCCCTCCTTGGCGTGCTGCTCGATGAGGATGCCGCAGGTGCGCGAGTTGCCGACGTCCAGCACCATGTCGACCGACACCGCCGGCTGCACGTCGGTCGCCTTGTTGCCGAGCAGCTTGATCTCGGGGATGCAGCCGGCCTCGCCGATCACCGCGAGTAGGTTGAGATAATGGGCATGGTGGGCGAGACGCTCGCGCTCCGCCTCCACGTCCTCGGGCGGCAGACGCAGGCGCGGGCCGGCGCGCTCGTCGAAGACCTCCTGGATCCAGCCCGCCACCCAGGGCAGCTCCGGGAACCAGCCGATCTCGTGCGCGCGGTGCGCGAAGGCGAAGGCCGCGCCCGCACCGACATCGGACTCGGTCGGGGCCAGATAGCGCAGATCCTCGGCATCGGCCAGCAGGTTGGTGTCGATGGCGAGGGTCAGCCGATGGGTGTGATCGGTCGCGGTGGCCTCCTCCGCGGACAGGGCCAAGAGCCGCAACCGCGCCCAGGTCTCGGGGCCGGCCGCAAAGCGTCTCGGCGGGTGCAGGCGCAGCACCGGCACCGGCAGCCAGATGCCGTCGAGCAGGCGTGCCGAGTCGTCCACCGGCACACTCAGTTGAGACTTCAGCGGAATGCCCGGACGGTCGGGCCAGTAGAGCTGATTGGTGCGCTCGTCATAGAGCAGGCGCGCGAGCGAGCGGTTGCTCTCCTGCACCACGAACTCTCCCGGCAGGGCCTTGCGCAACGCGAGGGTCAAGCCGAAGTCGAGGAACTGAACGCCGCTGTCGGCGATCAGTGTCACCTTGGTTTCGAAATTCACCAGTCTCGCGAGCATGGTCTTTGACCTAAACCGCGCCCGGCGCGGAATGCGATGTTTTTGGATGGGGTCGGCCTCGGCAGACTTGACGACCGCTGGAGCCAGCGCGGTTTAATTGACTAAAAAACATATCATTTTAACCGCGTCCCCGCGAAGGGCTGTGGATTCCCGTCCGCTCATTCGCCCGCCGCACCCTGCACGTCGAGCGAGAAGGTACCACCGCCGGGATAACGGCCGACGCAGTCGGGTTTGCCGTCCTTGCCCGGCGCGCACTCCACGCTCGGCCGACCGAAGTTGGTGCCGTCGGCGCAGCGGATATCGCCGCTGCTGTCGATCACCAGACGCTCGCCCTTCACGGATGCCGCGGCGCCGCTTTGGCAGATGCTGCCGTCGTGGCGTTTGAGTCGCAATTGACCCTGACCCTCTTGGGTACGGTATTCCATCTGGATCGGCAGGCCGGTCTTGGGGTCCTGCAGGGAGGTGGCGGTGCGCCAGCCGCTGGTCAGACCGCTCAGCGCCTGCGGAGTCGCCCCCGGTTTGGACGCGCCCGGCCCAGTGCTCGGTCCGGCTGCGCCGCCCTTGACCGGTGCGGTACCGGGAACCGCGCCGGGCGCGCCTTCGGCTTCGCCGGCGGTTGAACCGGGCAGACCGGGCGTCGCCGGGATTGCATCGCCCTCACCCGTCGGCGGCTCGGTGCCTTCCTCGGGCGAGACGGCGTCCGCGGTGCCCGGCACCGGAGGCGTCTCGCCAGTCCCGTCCTCGACCGCCTGTCCCTCCTGCGGTGCCGCGTCGGCATCGCTCGCGGTCGGATCAGACAGCGTGGGATCGGCAGTAGGCTCGACGATGCCGGTATCCGCATCGGGTTCGACTGCGGCGGGATCGCTCGCGGCCGAGTCGTCCGTGGGCAGGTCGTTCGGGAGCGGCTCGGTCAAGGGCAGCTCGGCATCCGCGCCCGCAACCTCGCCCTCGATCGGCGTGGTCTCGGACGCATCCGGATCGAGCTCCTCGCCGGGGAGCACAGGCAACCCCTCGATCCCCTCCCCCGCATCCGTCCCGATCGTCTCGTCCAAGACTGCAGCCCCTTCGTATAGGCTATCGGTCTCGTCTGTCACGCTTGTCGACTCGCTCCCCGAAACACTCGTCTCGTCGACTGCAACACCCTCGTCCGTCACCGAAATGGCTCTGGTTTCGGTGGTTCGGTCGCTGCGAAGATCGCTCTCGAAGAGTGCCCGATCCCGAACCTGTCCGGAATCGATCGTCACGTCGCGAACGACCGACTCGTCCCGAAGTGACGGGTCGACCAAGAGCGGGTCCTCGGCCGACGGCTCCGAGAGGATCGGCGCGAGCTCCTCCGCAACCCAGTCCGGGACCCACTCGGCGAAGGGCGTGGAAGCGTCGGGCACGCAGCCGCGCAACAGGAAGAGAAGCAGCAGAATCAACGCGAGCAGAAGGAACGGAAACCAGATCCACCAAGGGAGACCGCGGCGAGCCACCGGGGCCGGGTTCGGACTCGGGTCTTGCCGAGGCTCGTCGGTCAGGTCGAGCGACCACTCCGTCGGCGGGGCGGCGAACCGTCCCAGATTCACCAAGGGGTCGGAGCCTACCGCCTCGCGATCGCGGACAAAGCCCCAAAAGCTCACGACCGGGCGACCGTCGACCAGATAGACGTGGCCCTCGTCCGGGAAGTTGAAGACATGTGCGAGCAGCCGGGCGAAGACCTGGCGCTCGGGGTCCGGATCGGCCTGCATGGTGCACGCGAGCTCGTCGATCCGGGTGCGATTCTCCAAGAGCTGGCTTTGGGCCGAGAGCCGCTCCTCGGGGCTCGCGGAACTCCAGGGCACGACCGGACCGGGGCGCGGGGCGTACCAATCCAGCGTATCACCGTCCTCGTTGCGCTGCGGGATGGCGAAGCTGTCGGCCAGATCCGGGCCGAGCCGACGCGCCAAGGCGGCGCGCAGTTGAGCCGCGGCGAGATACACCGGGTGGCCGACGGCGCCGACCGGGTGATAGTCGGTGAGTGTTCCGGTGCGTAGTAAAGGTCCGATCATGGTTGCTTGAGTCCCTCGCCAACGGCCTTTTCCAGTTTCTCCAGGGTGTCGCAGCGCAACAGCGCCTCGTCGAGCCGACCGCGGATCGCGCGAAGCGGCTCGCGCTCGGCGTCCTCGGCGGTCAGCTCCCGATCGAGCGTGCGCAAGGCAGCGCAGTCCATTTGAGCATCCACCAGCTTCTGACGATAGGTTTGGGCGCGGGCGCAGCGAGCCAACTCGGTGTCGAGTCGCTCGCGTAGGGCTGCGAGCGGCGGCCGGGCGACATCGAGCCCGGCCGACTCGCGATCCAGCTTCAGGATGGCCGAACAACCGCCGTCGTGTTCCTCCAACGCTGCATCCAGCGCGACGGCGAGCCGATCGGCCTCGGCACAGCGTGCAAGCTCACCGGCCAGTCGTTCCCGAACCGGTCGCCAAGGTGTCTCGTCCGGCGCGGCCTCGGACGTCTGCTCGGACACCGGCTTGGACTCGGGCAGACCGATCGAATCGCCCAGCTCGACCAGCGCCCCACAGTTGCCGAGCCGACGCTCCAGCTCGGCCGCCGCTTGCGTCGACGTTTCACAGATATCCACGCGCTCGTCAAGCCGCGCGACGATGCCGGCAAAAGGCTCGCGATCGAGATCCGGTCCCGGCGTCGGCGGCTCGCCTTCGACCCCGGCCAGGCCCTGTCGAATCTCGACGAGTCGCGGGCAATCCCAATCTGCGGCGATCACCTCGCGATCGAGCGACTCGGCCGCGGCGCAACGGGCCTGCTCGCCCGCGATCCTCTCGCGCAGATCCGCGAAGCCCTTTCCTTCGGGATCGAGCCGGTCGATCCGCAACGCAAGGGCCCCGAGCCGATCCGGCCCGGCACAGGCGGCATCGAACGCGGCCTGCAGCTCGGCGTCGAGCGAGTCGGCCTCGCGCCGATCGAGCCAAAGCCAGCCGCCGCCCGCGACACCGGCCCCGAGAATCAGCACAACCGCAACGGCCCAACCCCATCGGACGCGACGCCGCACAGGCGGCTCGGGCGCGGAGGCCGAGGCGAGAACGGGGCCATTCGAACGCCCGCGCCCCGGCTCCTCGACCAACACGAACCCCCAGAGCGTCAGCACGGGCTCGTCACCGATTACATAGACGTGGGAGTCGTCCGGATAGCGGGTGGCGGCGCGCAGGAGCGCAGCGATGGACTCGGAACCCTTTACCCGCGTCGGCAGCGCATCGGCGAGCCGGCGCAAGGCATCCAGCCGCTCCTCGAGCTTGGCCTTCATGGCGGCGCGACGCGCGGACGGCAGGGCGGTCAGTCGCGTCGGCTGGCCGGGAAGATCGCTGTACCAGTCGACCGTCTTGCCGTCGGCGCAGGGCACGGGCCAGGCGAAGACCGATGCGACGACGCCCGGCAGATGCCGGCGGATGAGGGTCTGAAGCTCCCGATGCAGGTCGTCGAGCCCGGCAAGCTCCTCGGTCGGCAGTCGATAGCCGCTGATGTCGACCCGTGCGACCCGCAGTGATGGTGCCAACCGAGCCTCCCTTGGACTGCCCGACGCCCGCGGGGCGGGCCTGATCGGACGCTAGTCTACCGACTGCCCGCTTTGCCGAACACTGTCGCGCAAGCGCGTGCGAGCGTGCGATGCGTCCGGCACGGCATCCCGCGTAGGTTCGGGTTAGGCGCACATGGCTCGGCCGTACGATGCCCCTCGATTCCTCAATGCGCGCCGTAACCCGACACGCCGGCGGCCCGACGCAAGGCTGAATGTCGGGTTACGCTGCGCTAACCCGACCTACGCGGGATCGACATCCAATCGCGGCTTGGCGCGAACGACGGCAATTTCATCGGTCTCGCTGCGGGCCACGCGCCGCCGCCGAGGTCTCAATGCTCCCGCCAACCGCGCTGACGCGCCTTGCGGCCCCAGATCCAGACATACTGCGCGCCGCTGACGACGACGGTGGCGAAACAGGCCCAGATCATCGTCTCGATCAGCCCTTCGGGAAGCTCGAAGGGTCCTGCAGCGATGATGACCATCACCACGAGCAGGATCTGAAGCACGGTGTTGAGCTTGCTGATCGGCAGGGGCGCGGCCTCGACCGCCTCGACACGGTAGTTGTAGACGACGGCCCCGGCGACGATCACCAGATCGCGCAGGATTGCGGCAATCACCAGCCAAACCGGCACCAGCCCCTGCCAACCCAAGACCAAAAAACACCCGACCAGCAATGCCTTGTCGGCAAGTGGATCGAGGATTCCTCCCAGACGCGTACGCCAGTCGTAGCGCTTCGCCAGATAGCCGTCCAGGCCGTCCGACGCACCCGCCGCGGCGAACAAGAACAAGGCCCATCCATATTCCTCGCGGAACAGCAAGTACATGACGGGCGCGACCGCAATGAGTCGCAGGACGCTGATGATGTTTGGAAGATCCCTGAGCTGCACGTACACACTCCGGTCGCCGGGGCGGCACCAAACCTTGATGCCTGTCCGGTTGATGCTAGTCGGGTCCGTGGCGTCTGTCCAAGATCAATGCCCCGTCGCGGTGCACACTCGCCGTCGCGACCGATCCGCCCGGCGGCGACGGCGGCGTCGAACGCCCGTACTGCGGGTCCGGCCGGACTGCTAGAATAGCCGGTCAAACCCGTCCCTTGGAGCCAAAGCGTGACGCAGGATTCCGCCCCGTCCTCATCGCCATCCCTCAGTTATCGCGACGCAGGAGTCGACATCGACGCCGGCGCCAGGCTGGTCGAGCGCATCAAACCGCTCGCCGCCGCCACCTCTCGACCCGGGGTCATTACCGGTCTCGGCGGATTCGGGGCGCTCTTCGAGCTCCCGCTCGCCGATTATCGGCAACCCGTGCTGGTCTCGGGTACGGACGGCGTGGGCACCAAGCTCAAGCTCGCGATCGACCTGGGTCGGCACGACACCATCGGTATCGATCTGGTCGCCATGTGCGCGAACGATATCCTGGTCAGCGGCGCCGAGCCCTTGTTCTTTCTCGATTACTACGCCACCGGCCAGCTCGATGTCGAGGTCGCCGCATCGGTCGTCTCGGGCATCGCGCGCGGCTGCGAGCTCGCCGGCTGCGCCCTGACCGGCGGCGAGACGGCCGAGATGCCGGGCATCTATCGCCCGGGCGACTATGACCTCGCCGGCTTCTGTGTCGGGATCGCGGAGAAGGCGGATCTCATCGTCCCTGACCGGGTTCAACCGGGCGACGTGCTGATCGGGCTCGCCGCATCCGGTCCGCACTCAAACGGCTACTCGCTGATCCGCAAGGTCATCGAGGTGAGCGGCGCGGATCTCGGCGAGGATCTGGACGGGGTCAGCCTCGGCGAGCGACTGCTGGCACCGACCCGCATCTATGTCCGGTCCGTCCTGCCCTTGACGCGCGCCATTAAGGTGCACGCCCTCGCCCACATCACAGGCGGCGGACTGACCGAGAACCTGCCGCGGGTGCTGCTGGACGACACCCGGGCCGTCCTGGATCTGACAAGCTGGACCCGCCCGCCGGTCTTCGCTTGGCTCCAGACCAAGGGCGGTATCAGCGATGCCGAGATGCTGCGGACCTTCAACTGCGGGATCGGGATGGTAGTTACCGTCGACGCAGGCGATTTGGATCAGGCCC
>NZ_DATITZ010000030.1:0-6950 GCF_035467215.1 Thiocapsa sp.
GGCGTTTTAATATTCGCCCCCGTTGCGGGTAGCGAAGCCGCATATTAAAGCCGCAAGACGTGGGTTCGTCAAGGTGTGCGATCGAGCGATGAAGCTCCAGGGTCGCATCCGGCGCGGCGCGCGGCGTTCCCGGAAGTTCCGCGCCTCGCGCGCCTGTGCTATGTTGCGCGGCTTGTCAATCAAGCTGGATCGGTCATGTCATTGGATGCTTCCGACATCGAGAAGATCGCCCACCTGGCGCGGCTCGAGATTGCGCCCGAGTCGATCGAGCGCTATGCCGCGGATCTCTCCAACATCCTCGACCTGGTTGCGCAGATGGACGCGGTCGACACCACGGGTGTGGAGCCGATGGCGCACCCGCTGCACATGAGCCAACGTCTGCGTCCGGATCGCGTGTCGGAGCACGACCGACGCGAGCTGTTCCAGGCGATCGCCCCCTTGACCGAGGACGGGCTGTATCTGGTTCCCAAGGTCATCGACTGACGCCGAGCACTCATGCAGAACAAATCGATCGCCCAAATGGCCGCGGAGCTGAGGCTGCGCACCTACTCGAGCGTGGAGCTCACCCGTCACTATCTGGAGCGCATCGCACGGCTGGATCCGCGACTGAACAGCTTCATCAGCGTCGCGAGCGAATCCGCCTTGGCGGCTGCCGAGCGTGCCGATCGCACGATTGCCTCGGGTGATGCCGGTCCGCTCGCCGGCATCCCGATCGCGCACAAGGACATCTTCTGCACGGCGGGGATCAAGACCAGTTGCGGCTCGCGGATGCTGGACAACTTCGTCGCCCCTTACGATGCCTCCGTCGTCGAGCGTCTCGCCGCGGCCGGGGCGGTTGTCTTGGGTAAGACCAACATGGACGAGTTCGCCATGGGCTCCTCGAACGAGACGAGCTTCTACGGGCCTGTTCATAATCCTTGGGACGCGGATCGCGTGCCGGGTGGCTCCTCCGGCGGATCGGCCGCCGCGGTCGCCGCACGGCTCTGCGCGGCGGCCACCGGGACGGATACGGGCGGTTCGATCCGACAGCCTGCGGCGCTCTGCGGCATCACCGGCATCAAGCCGACCTACGGGCGCTGCTCGCGCTGGGGCATGATCGCCTTCGCCTCCTCGCTGGATCAGGCCGGCGTGCTGGCCCGCTCTGCGGCGGATGCGGCCTGTTTGCTCGACGAGATGGCCGGGTTCGACCCGCGCGACTCCACCAGCGCCGATGTCGCCGTGCCGGACTATGTCGATGCGCTCGACAACGACATCGTGGGTCTGCGCATCGGTCTGCCGAAGGAGTATTTCGGCGAGGGGCTCGATCCGCGCGTGGCGGCCTCCGTGCAGGATGCGATCAAGGAGTACGAGCGGCTCGGTGCCAAGGTCAAGGAGATCAGCCTGCCGAACAGTCCGCTCTCGGTGCCTGTTTACTATGTCGTCGCGCCGGCCGAGTGCTCGTCCAACCTGGCGCGTTTCGACGGTGTGCGCTACGGCCATCGCTGCGAGAACCCAAAGGATCTCGAAGACCTCTACAAGCGCAGTCGCGCCGAGGGCTTCGGCGACGAGGTGCAGCGTCGCATCATGATCGGCACCTATGTGCTGTCGGCGGGCTACTACGACGCCTACTATTTGAAGGCGCAGAAGATCCGACATCTCATTGCCGACGACTTCGCGCGTGCCTTCGAGGAGGTCGACGTCATCATGGGGCCGACCGCGCCGACGACCGCCTTTGCGCTCGGGGCCAAGACGGACGACCCGGTGGCCATGTATCTCAACGACATCTACACCATCGCAACCAACCTCGCGGGTCTGCCCGGGATGTCGATCCCGGTCGAGCCGGTCGAGGGGTTGCCGGTGGGTTTGCAGATCATCGGCAACTATTTCCAGGAGGCCCGCCTCCTCAATGTCGCGCATCGTTTTCAGCATGTGACGCATTGGCATCAGGGCGCGCCTTCGGGGTTCGAGTGATCGGCGGGCGCGTCGCTCGGCGCGCCCTGAAGGTCTTGAGAAAACGAGCGGCATGAGACGGCGCTTTGCCGAACGTACGATCGCGACATAGGTTAGAAAGCATGCAATGGGAAACCGTGATCGGGCTCGAGATCCACACTCAGCTCGCGACCCAATCGAAGATCTTCTCGGGTGCATCGACGGCCTTCGGTGCGCCGCCCAACACGCAGGCTTGCGCCATCGACCTGGGTCTGCCCGGCGTGCTGCCGGTGCTCAATGCCGAGGCGGTGCGTCTGGCCGTGCGTTTCGGCAAGGCGATCGGTGCCGCGGTCGCGCCGCGCTCGGTGTTCGCGCGTAAGAATTACTTCTATCCGGATCTGCCGAAGGGCTATCAGATCAGTCAGTACGAGCTGCCGATCGTCGGGGAGGGGCGCGTGGAGATCGTGCTCGGCGACGGGGCGGTCAAGTCGATCGGGGTGACGCGTGCGCATCTCGAAGAGGACGCGGGTAAGTCGTTGCACGAGGAGAACCTCGCGGGCGGCGGCTACACGGGCATCGATCTGAATCGGGCCGGCACGCCGCTGCTCGAGATCGTCTCGGAGCCGGCTATGCGAACGCCTCAGGAGGCCGTGGCCTATGCGCGCAAGATCCATCAGCTGGTGCGCTGGATCGGCATCAGCGACGGCAACATGCAGGAAGGCTCCTTCCGGGTCGACGCCAACGTCTCGGTGCGCCCGCTCGGTCAGACGCGCTTCGGTACGCGCACCGAGATCAAGAACCTCAACTCGTTCCGCTTCATCGAGCGCGCGATACAGTTCGAGGTCGAGCGTCAGATCGACGTGATCGAAGGCGGCGGGACCGTCGTGCAGGAGACCCGGCTCTATGACCCGGAGCGCGACGAGACCCGTCCGATGCGCTCCAAGGAAGAGGCCAACGATTACCGCTACTTCCCGGATCCGGACCTGCTCCCGGTCGAGATCGATGTCGCCTTCATCGTCGACGCGGTCGCGGATTTGCCGGAGCTGCCGGACAGCATGCGCGAGCGCTTCCACACCCAATACGGACTGGGCGAGTATGACGCCAGTCTGCTGACCGTCGGGCGCGAGCTTGCCCAGTATTTCGAGGCCGTGGTGCAGGCCACCGCCGAGCCCAAGCTGGCCGCTAACTGGGTCAACGGCGAGCTCGCCGCCGCGCTGAATCGCTCCGAGATCGAGATCGCGCAGAGCCCCGTCTCGGCGGCCATGCTCGCCGGCCTCATCCATCGCATCCAGGACGGCACCGTCTCCGGGAAGCTCGCCAAACAGGTCTTCGAGGCGATGTGGAGCGGAGAGGGCGATGCCGACAGCGTCATTCAGGCGCGCGGGCTGCGACAGATCACCGACAGCGGCGAGCTCGAGGCCATGATCGCGGCGATCGTCGCGGCCAATCCCGGTCAGGTCGAGCAATACCGCGCCGGCAAGGACAAGGTCTTCGGCTTCTTCGTCGGTCAGGTGATGAAGGAGAGCAAAGGCAAGGCCAATCCGCAGCAGGTCAACGAGATCCTGATCCGCGTGCTCGCAAGCGACTGATCACGACTCCCCGGCGACGGGGTCGGTCAGTCGCGCGTTTCAGGTTCGATGGAGCGATGTCCTTGTTATGGATCCCTTCATCACTCGAATCGACCCGATCGATCTCGCGATCATCGGCCTCTATCTCCTGATCGTCTTTGCGATCGGCGCCTACCTTGCGCGTCGGACCCACGATGCGGACGATCTCTTCCTGGCCGGGCGGCGGCTCGGCTGGCTGCCGGTCGGGCTGTCGCTGTTTGCCTCCAACATCTCGTCCACGACCCTGATCGGGCTCATGGGCGCGGCCTACACCTGGGGGATCGCGGTCGCCAACTACGAGTGGATGGCCGCGCCGCTGCTGGTCGTGTTCGCCATCATCCTGATCCCGCTCTATCTGCGCGCCCGCATCGGCACCGTGCCCGAGTATCTGGAGCGGCGTTTCGACGTGCGCGCGCGGCGTTATTTCTCCGCCTTGACCCTCGTCTCGAACATTGTCGTCGATACGGCCGGTACGCTCTTCGCCGGTGCGATCGTCCTCAGCGCCTTCGTTCCGGGCCTGGATCTCTTCACGGCTGCGCTGATCCTGGCCGCGGTTGCGGGCATCTACACCGCCGCCGGCGGGCTGGCCGCGGTGGTCTATACGGACGTTCTCCAGGCGGTGATCCTGCTGGTGGGGGCGTCGTTGGTCACCTTCTTCAGTTTCCAGGCGATCGATTTCGACTGGGGGCGGGTGGTCGAGGCGACGGATCCGCAGCAGTTGAGTCTCTTTCTCCCGCTGAGCGACCCGAACCTGCCTTGGCTCGGCGTGGTGGTGGGTGTGCCCGTCCTGGGCTTTTACTTTTGGTGTACCAATCAGTTTGTCGTCCAGCGCGTGCTGGGTGCCCGGGACATCGAGAATGCCCGCTGGGGCGCGCTCTTGGCGGGATGGCTGAAGCTCTCGGTGATCTTCATCATGGTTATCCCGGGCGTCATCGCGATTCAGATCATTCCGGGCCTCGAACAGGCGGATCAGGTCTTCCCGTCGCTCATCGCCGAGCTGCTTCCGGTTGGGCTGCGCGGGCTCGTGCTCGCGGCCTTGGTCGCCGCCCTGATGTCGAGCGTCGACTCGACGCTGAACTCGGCGGCGACACTCCTCACGCTCGACTTCATCAAACCGCTGCGCCCGAACTTGACTTCGCGGCAGACGGCCTGGATCGGGCGCATCGCGATCCTGTTCTTCATGTTGATCTCGGCCGCTGTTGCGCCCTGGATCGGCGGCTTCGAGGGGCTCTTCCACTACCTGCAGACCGCGCTCTCCTATCTGGTCCCTCCCGTCGCGGCGCTCTTTCTGCTCGGCGCGCTTTGGGCGCGACCGGGTCCGAGGGCGGCGCTCGCGACCTTGCTGGGTGGTCATGCCCTGTCCGCCTTGCTCTTCGCCCTGACGGTCGGAGGCGCGCTGGATCTGCACTTTACCTTGGTTGCGGGGATCCTCTTTGCCTTGAGCGCGTCGATCTTCGTCCTCGTCGGTCTGCTTGAGCCGCATCCCTCGGCTTCGCGTGCAATCCAGCGCCGCGAGATGGTGTGGCGTCCGGCACTGGCGCGCCCGACGCGCGCGGGCGCCTGGTGGTCGGACTATCGGCTCCAGTCCGCGGTCTTGCTGGCGCTGACCGCGGCTTTGGCGATCGGCTTCGGTTAAGTCGCCCATGTCTCAAGACTCGATGCCGCCGCGCGCACCTCGGCCGCTTGCCCTTGCGGCGGCCTGGATGGGTGTGGCCCTGACGTCTTTCGCACTGCTCGCCGTCTCCGCGCGCGAGCTGCTGGACACCATGGAGCCGGTGCAGTTTCTTTTTCTGCGGACCGCGGTCGGTCTGCCGCTTTTGGTGCCGCTGGCGCTGTGGTTGGCCCCTGGTTTTTATCGCACCGAACGTTTGCCCCTGCACCTGCTGCGCAACCTCTTTCACTACGGCGGACAGGTCTTCTGGATCACCGCCATCGGCATCTTGCCGCTCGCCTTGGTCTTCGCGCTCGAGTTCACCACACCCGTGTGGGCGGCCGTGCTGGCGCTGTTCTTTCTCGGCGAGCGGTTGAATCGAGGACGAGTCTTTGCGCTTGTGTTGGGAGTGGCGGGCGTCCTCGTGATTACGCGGCCCGGCCTGCAACCGCTCGATCTCGGGGTGCTCATCGGGTTGGCGGCCGCGGTCGGTTTTGCCGTGAGCTTGACGGCGACCAAGGGACTCACGCGCTATGACGGTGTCTTTACCATCCTCTTCTGGATGCTGGCGATGCAGCTCCTGATCGGTCTCGTCCCGGCGCTGCTGGTGTGGCAGCCGGTCGGCTGGGTAGATGTTCCCTGGCTGCTCGTCGCTGCGGTCACCGGGATCAGCGCCCATCTCGGCATCGCCAAGGCGTTTCAGCATGCCGACGCGACTGTCGTACTGCCGATGGATTTCCTGCGCCTGCCGCTCATCGCGCTGGTCGGGGCGATCTTCTATGGCGAGGGACTCGACCCCTGGGTCATCGCCGGCGCGGCTCTGATCTTTGTCGGGAACGAGTACAGCTTGCGGCGCGAGCGGAGAGGCTCAGCATAATCGATGCCGGCTTCTCATTAACCCGACCCCGTCGCTGCGCTTGTCCACGGGCAGGAATCATGAACCAAACCAGCCGCTGGGGGCTTATGTTCCGGCAGGGTGATGACGCGTCTCCGCGGTCCCGCGAAGGCGTCGGCTTCGATCCGCCTACGAGGGAGCGATGGGGCCGACGGTGGACGGCTGGCCGGTTTCGCGCGGGAGGTCGCGTTCGCCTTGTCTCGGGGGCTCGTAGGTCTCGACAAGATAGAGTGGTCGAGCTTTGGTCTCGTTGAACATTCGACCGAGATACTCGCCCAAGACGCCGATGGCGGCGAGCTGAACCCCGCCGAGAAAGAGGACTGCAACCATGAGGGACGGATAACCGGCGACGGGCTCTCCGTAACGCAAGGTCTTGTAGATGATCCAGCTTGCGTACAGGAACGCCGTCATGGCCGTGACCAGCCCGACATAGCTGGCGACCTTGAGGGGGGCCGTGCTGAAGGAGGTAATGCCCTCGATCGCGAATCCCCACAGCTTGTGGTAATTCCACTTGGTCGCCCCGGCGCTGCGGCGGTCCCGATGGTAGGTCACGGCGGTTTGTCGATAGCCGATCCAGGCAAACAGACCCTTCATGAAGCGATGTTGCTCGCGCAGGCGGCAGAGTGCATCGACGGCGCGGCGGCTGAGCAGACGGAAGTCCCCCGTGTCCTTGGGGATCTCGATGGGGGTCATGCCCCCGATGACGCGGTAGAAATACCGAGCGGTCAGCTTCTTCAGAAAACTCTCGCCGTCACGCGACAGGCGCGTCGCGTAGACGACATCGTAGCCCTGGCTCCAGCGTGCCATCAGCTCCGGGATCAACTCGGGCGGATCCTGAAGATCGGCGTCGATAATGACGGTAGCTTCACCGCGACTGTGATCCAGTCCG
>NZ_DATITZ010000031.1:0-4627 GCF_035467215.1 Thiocapsa sp.
GACCCGGCTCCATCTCGACGTAGTCCATCGTCGTTTCATCGAGGAGCGGGACCTGCTCGGGGGTCATAACGATATCCACGCCCTCGCAGGTCATGCGGATGTCGTCCTCGGTCGGCTCGTCGAACCCGATCCGATAGTCGATCGCCCCGTCCGGCATCTGAAACGCAGCCAACCGCAATGACATGCCCTCGGTGCCGCCTTGCTGCGCGGCTTTGAGCACCTGATCGGCCGCTGCTGTCGTGAGTTTGAACATCTGAAACCTATTTCCCGTTGAGTATTCGCATGACATGCGTCCGATAGGCTCCGCTCCAAACCCCGTTCGGAGCGATCTGCATGGATTCAAGCCCGTGTTCCGCCGCCGGCGGGTGCACCGAAGGCACCGTCGGTGCGGCTTGCAACCTCGACTCCTGCAGGGCCTCAGCCGCCGAGACAGCGCTGAATATGCTCGACGAATCGCCGTGTCCACCGGACACCGCCCACGTCCCTGAGGTGACTGTAACAGGCCAGCAGATGACCTTGAACGATTCCGTCATGTGCGCCGTCGATTCCCACACCTCGCAGCACATCATAGCCGTACCGCCAAGCCGGGTCAGGCGCGACGAGCGAGGAATGGTGAAACTCATGTGCGGGGATCTCGCAGGCAGCCGCGCCCGCCCCAGCCGGCCATGGGAAGTCCGAGGTCTCGCGCAGCCGCACATAGCCCCGCCCCTGTGGTCGGGCATGCATCCTGACCTCGGCCTTGAGCGCGCCGACCATCTCGCGCCGCTCGCCCTTCCAGTCGATCGCCTCGCACAGATACATCAGTCCACCGCATTCGGCGTAGACGGGGCCGCCGCGGGCGATGAAGTCCGCGATCTGCTCGCGCATCTCGCGGTTCGCCTCCAGCTCGGCCATGCGGCACTCGGGGAAACCCCCGCCGATATAGAGTGCATCCACGGACGGAAGCTCGCGATCGGCAAGCGGGCTGAGCTCGACCAGCTCGGCACCCGCTGCGGCGAGTGCTCGAAGATCGTCCGGATAGTAAAAGCCGAAGGCGGCGTCGCGCGCGATCCCGATGCGCACCACCTCCCCTGCACGTGCATCAATCGACGGGGACGCCTCGGCCAACGGCGGACGGGGTGCCTCCTCGGCGATCGCGAGCAGCCGGCTGAGGTCGACCTGCTCGGCGACACGCCCGCGGATGCGGTTGATCCATGCCTCGGCGGCCTCCGCCTCGTTGCTCGGCATCAGGCCGAGGTGGCGCTCGGCGATCTCGATGTCGTCGTCGCGATGCATTACGCCGAGCACCGGCAGATCCGTATAGTGCTCCAGTGCGGCGATTAGATTGCGGGCATGGCGCGTCCCGCCGACCTTGTTGAGGATGACGCCGGCGAGGTTCAGCCCGGGGTCGAAGGCCTGGTAACCGAGCAGAAGGGGCACGATGCCGCGCCCCATACCGTGACAGTTGACCACCAACACGACCGGTGCCCCGAGGAATTTGGCGAGCTCGGCGTTGCTGTTGGAGCCTGCCGGATCGATGCTGTCGAAAAGGCCGACATTGCCCTCGATGAGCCCGAGATCCGCCCTGTCGAGCTCGCGGGCGAAGGCGTCGAGGATCTCCGCGCGCCGCATGGTATGGAAATCGAGGTTATAGCAGGGGCGAGAGCAGGCCTCGGTCAGCCACAGCGGGTCGATGTAGTCGGGGCCCTTCTTGAACGGCTGGACGCGTACGCCTGCGTCGCGCCAAGCTCGACACAGACCGATGGAGAGGGTGGTTTTTCCCGATGATTTTTGAGTTGCCGCGATGTAGAGATGCGCCATCGAACCGTCACCCGACCTTCGACTGCTGAAGTGATTCGATGACCGAGACCATCCGACAAGAAACGCAGGACCGGGTATCCCGGCCAAGATGAGGCCATGCCGGCTCCGTCCTCGAAGGACGGGCCGACCGATCCGCGATCAGGCCTTGGCGCCTGCGGGGCCTTGCTCCACGATCTTCTCCTCGTCGACCGGCAGCACATCATCCGCGAGCGACTCGGGCAGGAACTGCAGAACCCGCACACCCACGGCTGTGACCAAGAGGGCAACCGCCACACCGCCAAGACCGAGCAGAACCTCCGGGATCGTCGGTCTGTAATGCGCCGCTTCACCCTGCACCCCGTCGAAGAAACCCGAGGCCAAGACCGTCTGTCCGGGGAACATCTGCATCGGATACGCCTGGCTGCCGATGATGATCACGTACATGCTGGCCAAGCCGCCGACAATCACGAGGCCGCACGCCGCGGCGATCCAGTTTCTTTCTTTGCTCAACACCGGGTGGTAGATGATCCCGAGCGGCATGAGTCCGCCGACCAGAATCCAGCCGACCCAAAACATGAAGGTGTAGATGCCGCCGTCGAGCAGGAGCCATCCAACCAGATCGTGGTTCTTTGACCCGTAAAGCTTGGTGAGGTGATAAACCAGCGTGAAGTAGAAAACGCCCAGGATAAAGATACCGAGCAGGTTCTTGAGACGACACAGGATGCGTTCGCCGATGGGACGACCTTCCTCCGCGAAGGTGAACATCATGACCAGCATGAAGATGGCGAGACCGTAGGCGAAAGACATCACGACGAACATCGGCGCAAGGATGGCCGCGTCGTAGGCCTGGCGCGCGACCAGAAAACCGAAGATCGATCCGGTACCCGTCGTCAATGCCAGTCGCCAAAAGGTCGCGACGATCCCGATTGGACGGTTGTAGGGCTCGCCGTGGCGGTCCGCCATGCTCCAGAGATAAGCGATCACGATCGCCATGAAGCCGGTGTAGAGGAAGATGTTCCAGGCGAAGATCGATCGGAAGTTGTAGGTGGTCATCGCCACCACCAAGCGCTCGGGGCGCCCGAGATCGAGCACCAGCACCAACAGACCGCCCATCAGCAGTGCCGCGGAGAGGAGTCCGGAGAGACGTCCGAGCGGCTTGTACAGCGGTTTGCGGAAGACGGTCCCGATAGAGGCGATGTTCAGCGCACCGGAGGCCGAAATGATCAGGAAGACGGCGAACACGTGGGGCGTTCCCCAGACCACCGAGTTGCTCATCCCGGTGACCCAATGGCCTTCGTGCTCCATATAAGCGAAGGCGAGCGCGCCGATCCCGATCACCGAGGCAAGAATGCCGAGGAGGCTCCAGTACCGAGCGGGCGGAATGCGCCACTCGCGATAGATGATTCGCTTCATGTCCTGCTCACCTCGCCCAGGTCAGATTCCGGAATACCGAACGCCCGTATTCAAGCTCAGATCTTCGCGGATCTGTCGGCTCGCCATCTCGGCGAGATGCTTTCGGATGTTGCTTTCGGGATCTTTGAGGTCACCGAAGACGATCGCCTCGTGCCCGGCTTCGCGGCAGGCATCGACGCACGCGGTGGAGTCTTCGCCGAAATCGCGCCGATGGACACAGAGGTTGCAGCTCTCCACGCAGCCCTTGCCGCGGGGTACGCGGGTGAGTTGATCCTCCATCACTTCGTGGATGAAGCTGCGTGCCTTGTAGGGACAGGCCATCATGCAGTAGCGGCAGCCGATACAGGTGTGACGGTCGACCATGACAATGCCGTCGGCACGCTTGAACGAGGCGCCGGTCGGGCAGACATCCACGCACGGCGGATGCTCGCAATGCTGGCACATCAGGGGAAGATTGGTCACACGCCCGGTCTGGTTGTCCTGGAGCTGGACCTTGCGGATCCAGACCGCCTTTTGATCGTCCCAGTGCTCTTGCGACGCGCTCGCGGGCTTGCTCTGAAGACTCAGACCGTTCTCGCGGTCGCAGGCATCGACACAGGCCGAGCAGCCGTCGACACACTTGGCCGTATCGATCAGCAGACCCCAGCGCACGTCGCTGGTCACCGCCTCGGAGCGCGGGGCGGCCGTGACCGAATGCAGTACAACCCCCGGCGCGACGACGGCCGCCGTGACACCGGCGGCGACGCCCATGAAGGCGCGCCGACCCGAATCGGCAGGCCCCGCGTCGGCCGGGTGATCGGTTGGTTCGTGGTGATCTTTCATCTCAGTGGTCTTCCCCATCAGGTCGAGCCTGAACCGATCGATCCACGCCGACGGCTTGAAAGGCGGCGTGCGCCGCCCGCTCGGCGCCCGGCCCTCTGGGCACGGATGCGTGGCAGTTGAAGCAGTTCAGGTTAACGGCCGTGAAGGCATGACAGGCGCCGCAGAACTCTTCCTTCTGATGAATCGGTTGCGGCACGTGCTCCGCGTCGGAGCGGATGTGACACTCCACACACCCGGCGAGACTGTGCTTGCTGGAACGGATCCCGCCATGAACTGTCTCGTCGCGCTGGTGCTTGATGAGCTCCATGTGCTTGCGACGCATCACATCGGTCGGCTCGACACAGGATTCCAAGGCCGCTGCCTTGGACCCCTCGAGCACGTAAGTCTTCGCGTCGGCCGCCAGGACGACTTGGGCGACCAGCACCCAAGCCAATCCAACGGCGACGAGGCCAGCTCTCACTGCGGCTCTTGCCATCGACGCCTCCACGGCGCTTACTCGCCGAGACCCATCTTGATATAGCCGGTCGGGCAGACATCGGCGCAGATATGACAGCCGATGCACTTGGCATAGTCGGTGTCCACGTAGCGCCCTGTAGTCCGGCTGTTCTTATCG
>NZ_DATITZ010000032.1:0-14797 GCF_035467215.1 Thiocapsa sp.
GGGCCAATCTGGTCGCCAAATCGGGCAAGGCGGTGGAGGTCGCGGGCAACATCGACACCCTCCTGCTCGACAAGACGGGCACCGTCACCTACGGCGATCGCCATGCCACGGATTTCCGCCCCGTCGGGGAGGCGACCGAGACGCGTCTGCGCGATGCCGCGCTGCTCGCCTCGCTGGCCGATCCGACCCCGGAGGGCAAATCCATCGTTGCCCTCGCCCGCGAACGCGGGGCGAGTGCGGCGGCCGGTGTCGATGACCGCTTCATGCCCTTCTCGGCCCGCACCCGGCTTTCGGGGATCGATCGGCCCGACGGCGGGCGCATCCGCAAGGGTGCGCCGGACGCGATCCGGCGCTTCGTCACCGAGAACGGGGGCATCTATCCGGAGGAGACGACCCGGGTCGTCGAGGAGGTCGCGCGCGGCGGGGCGACACCGCTGGTGGTGGCCGAGCTGCTGCCCGCGGACGATTCGGCAGCGGATCGGGGACGGGTGCTCGGCGTCGTCCCGCTCGCCGACATCATCAAGCCGGGGATCAAGGCGCGTTTCGCGCGTCTGCGTGCCTTCGGCGTGCGCACCGTCCTGATCACGGGCGACAATGCACTGACCGCCGCAGCCATCGCCGCGGAGGCCGGGCTCGACGACTATGTCGCCGAGGCGACACCGGAGCAGAAGCTGGAGCTGATCCGCCGCGAGCAGGCCGAGGGTCGCCTGGTCGCCATGATGGGCGACGGCACCAACGACGCGCCCGCCCTGGCCCAGGCCGATCTGGGCCTGGCGATGAATTCGGGTACCCAGGCAGCCAAGGAGGCCGGCAACATGGTCGACCTGGATTCGGACCCGACCAAGCTGCTCGAAGTGGTGGAGATCGGCAAACAACTCCTGGTCACCCGCGGGGCCTTGACCACCTTTTCACTGGCCAACGATGTCGCCAAGTATTTCGCGATCCTCCCCGCGGTCTTCGTCGCCGGGATGCCGGCGATGGCGGCGCTGGACCTGATGCAGCTGCACAGTCCGGCAAGCGCCGTCTTGGCCGCGGTCATCTTCAATGCCCTGGTGATCCCCTTGTTGATTCCCTTTGCATTGCGCGGGGTACGCATCCGCCCGTCGAGCGCGGATGCGCTGCTGCGCCGCAATCTGGCGATCTATGGTCTGGGCGGTCTGCTGCTGCCCTTCGTCGCCATCAAGGGGATCGACCTCGGACTGAGTCTGGTGATGTAAACCGCGCCCAGATCGGTATGCGATGATCTTGGATGGGATCGGCCCCGGCAGACTTGACGAGCGCTGGAGTCGGCGCGGTTTAAAAGATTAAAAAATAGATCATTTCAAACTGCGTCCCGCGAAGGGTTGTGGATGCACCAAAGGTCGAGCTCACTCGAAAATGAGCATCTCGCTCTGGACACGGTTTTAGGAGCCTACGATGACTGCGCGACGCCAAACGCACCGACATGCACTACCCATCGACGGCCCCGCGACGCGCTGGCTGACCGCCATGCGCGCAGCCCTGGTGCTGATCCTCTTGTGCGGGGGACTCTACCCCCTGATCGGCGTTTGGTCCGCGGCCGCGCTCTTTCCGCACCAGTCGACCGGGAGTCTGATCGAGCGCGAGGGCGCGCTCGCCGGCTCGACGCTGGTGGGCCAGTCCTTCCTCGATCCGGGTTATTTTCGGGGTCGACCCTCGGCGGCCGGGTATGACCCCTTCCAAGTGTCCGGTTCCAATCTGTCCCCCGGCAACCCGCTGCTTCGGGCACGTGCGGAGACGACCGCGCAGGCCCTCGCCGCCGAGTACGGTGTCGATCCGGGGCGAATCCCGGTGGATCTCATCGCCGCCTCTGGATCGGGCATCGACCCGCACATCAGCCCGGAGGCGGCCCGGATGCAGGTGGCACGCGTCGCCGAGGTGCGCGGTCTGCCCGAAGCGTCGGTCGCCGAGCTGGTGACGGCGCAGGTGGAGCCGCCGATCCTCGGCGTGCTGGGACAGCCTCGGGTCAATGTGCTGCGATTGAACCTCGCGCTCGACGCGCTCGGGCCGAGCGGGGCGCCGTGACGGAGTCGGACCCGAATCGTCCGGATCCCGAGGCCCTGCTCTCGGAGGTCGCGCAGGAGGGTCGCGGCGGACTGAAGATCTTCCTCGGCGCATCACCCGGCGTGGGCAAGACCTTCAAGATGTTGCAGGCCGCCCAAGAGGCCCGGAGCGAGGGCGTCGACCTGGTGATCGGACTGATCGAGAGCCACGGGCGCGCGGAGACCGAGGCCCTTGCCGAGGGGTTGGAGCTGATCCCGCGGCAACGCATCCCCTATCGCGGCCGGGTCTTCGAGGAGCTGGACCTGGATGCGATCCTGCAGCGTGCCCCCGCGGTGGTGCTGGTCGACGAGCTCGCGCACCGCAACATCCCGGGCGCCCGCCACCCGCGGCGCTATCAGGACATCGAGGAGCTGCTCGGACGCGGTATCGACGTCTGGACCGCGGTCAACATCCAGCATCTAGAAAGCCTCAACGACGCCGTCGCGCGCATCACCGGCGTGCGCATGCGCGAGACCGTCCCGGACGCGCTGATCACCAAGGCGCGCGATCTGGTGTTGGTGGATCTGACCCCGAGCGAGCTGATCGACCGACTCAAGCAAGGCAAGGTCTATGTGCCCGAGCAGGCGCGCGCCGCCCTGGACGGTTTCTTCAGCCCCTCCAACCTGGCGGCGCTGCGCGAGCTTGCGCTCCAGACGGTGGCCGAACGCATCGATCTGGATGTCCGCGCAGCGATGCGGCGACGCGGCGTCGAGGGCCCTTGGCCGGTGCGCACCCGGATCCTGGTCGCGATCGACGGCGTGGGAAACAACGAGGAGGTCGTGCGCCTGGGGCGGCGCCTCGCCGAGCGTCGGCGTGCACCCTGGAGCGTGGTCTATGTCGAGGCGAGCGACAGCGGCCCGGAGCGCCGCGCGCGGGTGGAGCGGGTCTTCCATCTCGCCGAGCGCCTGGGCGCCGAGGTGGTGACGCTGCGCGGACAGGATCCGGTGGATGAGATCCTGAGCTACGCGCGCGCCCGCAATGTCACGACCCTGGTGATGGGCCGCAGTCGGAGCCGGCCGCTGGTCGGGCTGCTCGGCCGGACCCTGAGCCAGAGACTGCTGCGCGAGGGGGGCGAGTTCGAGATCACCTTCGTCCCCTCCTCCGTCGCCCGTGCGCGGCGTCGCGAGCCGGGTCGGCATCGGCTCGCCGCGGCGGGCGACTATCTGGTGGCCGCGGGCGTCATCGCCGCGTCGGGCACGCTTGCCGCGCTCCTCGAGCCGCTCCTGCCCCTCGCCAACCTGTCGCTCGTCTTCCTGGCCGGGGTGCTCTGGGTCGCGGTGCGCTCCACGCTCGGACCGGCCCTGGTCACGGCACTCGTCAGTGCCGCGCTCTACAACTTTCTCTTCACCGAGCCGCGCTACACCTTCTTGATGCACCGCACGGACGAGCTCCTGACGATCATCTTCTTCCTGCTCATGGGATTGGCGGGAGGTCAGTTGGCGAGTCGCCTGCGTCGGCAGATGATCGCCCTGCGCGCGACCAATGCCCAAACCCAGACATTGTTGGACCTCGGGCGGCGTCTCACGGCCGCCGCCGATCTGCCGAGCGTGCGCCGCGAGACGGTGCGGTCCCTGGCCGAGTACCTGCGCGTGCGGACCGTCCTGCTCGCGCCGACGGATGACTCGGGCGCTTTGCGGGAAGCGATCGGATCGGATACGGATGCAGGCGCGGCCGTGCTGGACGACAAGGCGCGCGCGGCTGCTCAGTGGGCCTACGACCATCGTCAACCCAGCGGTGCTCGGACCGAGACCCTGTCGGGCCTGACCTGGCGCTTTCTCCCGCTGGCCATCGAGAAGGAGACGTTCGGCGTGATCGGGCTCGACCTCGCCGACACGCCGCAGGTCTCGTCCGCCCAGTTGGCCGCGCTCGATGTGCTGGTCAGCCAGGCCACACTCGCCATGGCCCGGACCCGGCTGGCCGATCGGCTGGAGCAGGCCAAGGTGGCGGAGGAGACCGAGCGGCTGCGCTCGGCGCTCTTGTCTTCCGTGTCGCACGACCTGCGCACGCCGCTGGCCTCCATGATCGGTGCGGCCAGTAGCCTGCGCGCGCTCGACGACAAGATCTCCCCGGAGGACCGCGCCGAGCTGCTCGATGCCGTCCTGAGCGAGGGCGAACGGTTGAATCGCTACATCCAGAACCTGCTCGATATGACCCGACTCGGCCACGGCACCCTGCGGATCGAGCGCGATTGGATCGGCATCGACGATCTGATCAACGCGGCGCTGCGACGTCTGCGCGAGCCGCTTCAGGGGCTGCGCGTCACCCGAGCCATCGCCCCGGACCTGCCGCTGCTTTATGTGCATCCCGCGCTCGTCGAGCAGGCGCTGGTCAACGTGATCGAGAATGCCGCGCGCTTTTCCCCGCCGGGCGGCGAGATTCGATTGACGGCGACGCGGGCCGGCGAGAGTCTGCGCCTGACCATCTCCGACCAAGGTCCGGGGATCCCCGAGGAGGACCGCAAACGGGTGTTCGACATGTTCTTCACCGGGAGCAAGGGCGATCGCAGCAAGCAGGGCAGCGGCTTGGGCCTTGCGATCTGCAGCGGGATGATCGGTGCGCACGGCGGACGGATCGAGGCGCTCGACGGCCCCGGCGGCCGCGGGGCGACCATCGCCATCGAGCTGCCGGTCATCGAGATGCCCCCGAGCGCCGCCGCCGAAGGTGTGGATCCCGACGTGGAGACGGCCGATGGATGACTCCGGAAACCGATCAGCGGTAAACCCGCGGAGAGACCAGCCGTGACCACCGCCCGCATCCTGGTGATCGACGACGAGGAACAGATCCGACGTTTCCTGCGAATCAGCCTCAAGAGCCAGGGCTATCGGGTCATCGAGGCCGACAACGCGGAGGCGGGTCTGGGCTTGGCCGCGACCCAGACCCCGGACTTGGTCATCCTCGACCTCGGGCTTCCGGATGCGGACGGCAAGGCGGTCCTCGCCGAGATCCGCGCCTGGTCGTCGGTCCCGGTCCTTGTCCTCTCGGTGCGTGACTCGGAGACCGAGAAGGTTCTGGCCCTCGACGGCGGCGCCAACGACTATGTCACCAAACCCTTCGGCGTGCAGGAGCTGCTGGCGCGCGTGCGCAATCTGCTGCGCAGCGTCGGCGACACGGCCAAGCCCGGCGGCCTCTTCGACGACGGTCACCTGCGGATCGATCTCGGCCTACGTCTGGTCACACTCGACGGGACGCCCGTCCATCTCTCGCGCAAGGAATACGCTGTCCTGCAGGCGCTGGTCGCCCAAGCCGGCCGCGTCGTCACCCAATCCCAACTGCTGCGCGAGATCTGGGGACCGACCCATGTCGAAGACACCCACTATCTGCGGATCGTGATCGGCAAGCTGCGGCAGAAGCTGGGCGACGACCCGAGCGAGCCCGGCTATCTGGAGACCGAGCCGGGCGTGGGGTATCGGTTTATCGGAGAGCGGTGAGCGGTCGCCAACCGCCAGCCTCCTGTCGCCAGCCTCCTGCTCTCAGCTCTCAGCTCTCAGCTATCAGCCAAAAGCCGGCATCGATGTTGGGCCGTTGGGGCGTACACACCATCATAACGAAGGTAAGCGGAAATCCCGGGCCGAAGGAACTCATCGGAATCCGAACACCGTTCATCTGACGGCTGACGCTAAGGGCAGGGGGCTGGCGGCAGGAGGCTGGGGGGCCGGCTCCCCAGGAAAGTAGGGAGCCGTTGGGCACGCTGCGCTTCGCCCAACCTACCAGCGTACGAGCCGCGTCTCCGGCAGGTAGTCGCGGAACAGCCGATCATAGGTGAGGATCTGCATCGCCTCGCATTGGGCCTGCGCGATCAGCAGACGATCGAAGGGGTCTTTGTGATGCGCAGGGAGGTCAAGTACGGCTTGGGCATGGCCCGGCGTGATATTGAGCCAGCCGAATCCCTGAGCCCCGACATCCTCGACGATTCGGCGCGACGGGAGCGTCATCTTGCCCAAGGCGTGCTTGATCGACATCTCCCAGACCGCAACGGCGCTGACAGAGGCCCCTTCCTGCTGGATCAGCGCGATCGTCTCGGGATCGGCCAATGCATCCATCATCCAATCGTACAGGATGCAGGTATCAAGCAGCAGGCGCATCGTCTTCGCCGGCGAAGAGTCGTTCGACCGCCTGATCGGTCTCGGGCGATCGCCAATCGGTGGAATAGGGCGCAAGCCCCTTCCAAGCGCCGGGCGACTTCACGCGGGGGGGCGAATAGGGAACGATACGAGCGATGGGTTTGCCGTTGCGGGCAATCAAAACCTCCTCCCCCCGTTCCGCCGCGACGATCAGACTGGAGAGTTGGCTCTTGGCTTCCAACATGTTGACTTGCATTGGATACCTCCGAAGTCATTTTTGGCTAATCTTAGCTAAGTCGATTCAGAGGCGCAAATGGTGTTTGTGTTGCGGATCTTGTCAATCCCTCCAAAACCCCGGCGTAAACAACACCAAAAGGGTAAAGATCTCCAGCCGCCCGAGCAGCATCGCCAGGGCGCAGATCCATTTCTCCGCGTCCGAGACGGCGGCGAAGTTGGCTGCTGTCTCGCCGAGCCCGGGACCCAGGTTGTTCATGCAGGTCGCTACCGACCCGAATGCCGTGATCGCATCCATGCCCAGGGTCATGAGGGCCATCATGAGCCCGACAAAGGTCGCTACATAGAGCCCGAAGAAGGCCCAAACCGCCTCCAATGTCCGGTCCTTGATCACCTGTCGCCCGACCAGGAGCGGTTGGACGTGCGAGGGATGAACCAGGCGACGCAGCTCGATGCCGACCTGCTTGCCGAGGACCACGAAGCGGATGACCTTCATGCCGCCGGCGGTCGAGCCGGCGCAGCCGCCGACAAAACTGATGAAGATCAGGAGCATCGGCAGCAGCGTGGGCCACACCGAGAAGTCGTCGATGCCGAAGCCGGTGCTGGTGATGACCGAGGCGACGGTAAAGGCGGAGTAGCGCAGTGCCTCGCCCGGCGAGGCTTTCGCTCCTTCCAGGTAGAGCACCAGGGTCGCGATCAGCACGACACCGAGGACAACCCCGAGAAAGGCCCTGACCTCCGGACTATCCCAATAGGGGCGGAGCGAGACTCGCTGCCAAACCAGAAAATGTACGCTGAAGCTGATCCCGCCGATCAGCATGAAGACCGTGGCGATGCCCTCGATAAAAAGGCTGTCGAAATAGGCCAGGCTCGCATCGTGCGTGGAGAACCCTCCGGTGGAGACCGTGGTGAGGCTGTGGGCGATCGCATCGAAAGGGGTCATCCCCGCAATCCAATAGAGCAGCGCACAGGCTCCCGTGATCGACAGATAGAGGATCCAGAGTGCACGCGCGGTATGGGCGATGCGCGGCGTGAGTTTGTCGTCCTTCATCGGTCCGGGTGTCTCGGCCCGCATGAGCTGCATCCCGCCGACGCCGAGGATCGGCAGGAGCGCGATCGCCGAGACGACAAAACCGATCCCACCGAGCCACTGCATCTCTTGGCGGAAGAACAGAATCGACTGCGGCAGATCGTCGAGCCCGACGATGACGGTCGCCCCGGTTGTGGTGAAGGCGGAGACCGACTCGAAGACCGCATCGGCCGGATCCAGCCCGATTCCGATCATCAACGGCAGGCTGCCGAGCAGGCTCATCGCGACCCAGAGCATGGCCACGATGACGAACCCGTCGTGGTTGCGCATCGCTTGGCGATGCTTCAGGGTCGGCAGCCAGAGAATCAGGCCGACAGAGAGGCTCACCAACAAGGACAGCGCGAAGTGATCCGCCTCGCCGTCGGCATAGATGAGCGCAACCGCCAGCGGCAGCAACAAGGCCGCACTGAAGAGAACAAGAAAGATTCCGAGCGTTCGAGCGACCAGCGCGGCCTGCATGCGAGGGGACATCCGAACCGATAGGTGATCGATAGACATTTTCCATGTCCCGGGCATCGGCTCCCGTAAAAAGTCCGTAAATTCAGGTCGGCTCTAAATCCGCCTTTCGAGAGCCGAGATCGTTGCGAGTCGCTTGGAGGAATCGCACTTTCTCCACGAGCTGCGGACACGGGTAGAGGCGCGCGGTCTCGACGGGCGGATTCAACCTCTGGTCGCCGACATGCACGCCCTGCCCTTGCGAAGCGCCGCCTTCGATCTGATTTGGAGCGAGGGCGCAATCTACATCATGGGCTTCGAGGCGGGTCTGACGCACTGGCGCAGCCTGCTGCGCCCGCGCGGCTGGCTCGTCGTCTCGGAGCTGTCCTGGTTGACCGATCATCCCCCGACGGCCTTGCGCGACTATTGGCGCGAGGGCTACCCGGGAATGCGCAATGTCGCAGACAACCTGACTGCCGCAAGCAACCTCGGGTGGGAACCCGTCGGGCATTTCCCGCTGCCGGCAGAGGCCTGGACGATCGACTATTCCTGTCCGATGCAGGCGCGCTTGCCGCGCTTCCGCGCCGCTCACCCCGACGATCCGGATGCGCAGGCCGTCGCCGACATGACCGAGCGCGAGATCGCGCTGATGGCGGATGCGGCCGGGATCTGCGGCTATGTCTTCTATATTCTGCGCAGGGTCCAGGGTGGTGGGGCATCGGAGCGCGGCTAGCGCCTCTCATGAGCGTAAAACGGCTGCCACCGTCAAGAGCCGCACCTCGGGTCTAGCCCCGGGGGTCTTGGTCATCGTCTCGGACGTTGCACGGCGAGGAGTGAACATGAGACCAGGAGGACGCTTCGATGTGTAAGCTGCTTGGCCTGAGCAGTGCCCACCCGGTCGGATTAGCAAACATTCTGTGTGCGTTCGCCCGGCGAGGCGGCGAGACCGCAGACAATCCCGACGGCTGGGGTGTCTACCACCGACACCGTGACCGCTTCGGCCTGGAAAAGGCGCCCGAGGCCGCTGCTGCGAGCGCGAGATTCGCCGATCTTGCCCGCTCATTACGCGCGGAGATCCTCATCGCGCACGTCCGCAAGGCCAATCCACCCACTGCGCTCGAATTGGAAAACACCCATCCCTTCGTACGCAACTGCTGCGGTCAAGACTGGATCTTCGCCCACAACGGCAAGGTCGATGCCGCGCACGACTCCGATCCCTTCCGCCACGCCGGGATCTGCCGACCCTACGGCGCCACCGATTCCGAGGCCTTGTTCTGCTACCTCTTGCAGGAGATCGCGCGCGTCTTCGCGGACCAATCCACGGCCGACGCGACCCCGTGGTTCGACGCCCTGGCCGCGGCCAGCCGTGTGGTGGCGGCCAAAGGCCAATTCAATTTCCTGCTCACCGACGGCACTTTGCTGTTGGCCCATGCCCACGACCGGTTGCACGGTGCCCGTCTCGCCGACCATGACCTGAATGCCTACCTCGTCGCAAGCGAACCGCTGCCGGTGGCCACCGACTGGCAGGCGTTGGGACCCTATCAGCTCCTGGTGTTTTGCCGAGGCGAGATCCTGGCCAGCCTGGCGACTACGCCGGACACGAACGGCCCGCACGGAGCAAGGCGCGCGCCGGAAACGGCGGATGGAGGCGGTCTCGCCTGCGCAAGAGATTGAGTATGGCTCCCGACACCGCTGTAAGGAGCAACGGGCGGTACCGACACAAGGCAACCGTAAAGGACATCGAAGCTTCCCGGGAAGGAAACGGAACGCCGTTTCGGTCGACCGGCCCGTCACATATTCAACCATAAGGTTGATTATTTTGGTGGAACCTGCCAGCATCTCCGGCGACCTGTAGATGACCCGAACCGCTGCAGGCGACTCTCCCCGTTCGAATTCGAGAGGAGATGCCGCGTGGCAGGGCGCCGCTGAACAGACCTTTTCGTTCGCCGAGCCGATACCGGAGGCCGCCATGAACCGCACGCTTCTCCGCACCCTAGGCGCCCTGCTGCTTATCGCTGCGGTAACCGCCGCGCTGCTCTACCGCGAGCATCTGGATATCGCGGCACTGGAGGCATGGGTCAGCGGCGCCGGTGCCGCGGCACCGCTGATCTTCATCGGACTCTATGTGCTGGCCACGGTGCTCTTCCTGCCCGGCGCGGTACTCACCCTGGCCGGCGGAGCCCTGTTCGGCCCGCTCTGGGGGACGCTGTACAACCTGCTCGGGGCAACGCTCGGCGCCGCGCTGGCCTTCCTCATTGCACGCCATCTCGCCGGCGACTGGGTGCAGGCGCGCACCAAGGGCCTGCTCGCGCGACTCATCCAAGGGGTCGAGGCCGAGGGCTGGCGCTTCGTCGCCTTCACCCGGCTGGTGCCGCTGTTCCCGTTCAATCTGCTCAACTACGCGCTGGGCCTGACACGCATCCGCTTCCTGCCCTACGTGCTCGCAACCCTGATCTTCATGCTGCCGGGCGCCGTGGCCTATACCTATCTGGGCTTCGCCGGCCGCGAGGCGATCGCCGGCGAGGGTCTGATCCGCAACGGCCTGATCGCACTGGCGCTGCTCGCCGCGGTGGCCTTCCTGCCGAGACTGGTGGCGCGGTTGCGTCAGCGACCGATGCTGCCGATCGAGGGGCTCAAGCGCCGTCTCGACGTCGCCGACGAGGATATCCTGGTGCTCGACGTGCGCACGCCCGAGGACTTCATCGGCGAGCAGGGCCATATCGCCGGGGCACTCAACATCCCGCTGGAGAGCCTGCCCGATCGGATCGAGGAGCTCGGATCAAACCTTGAGCGGCCGATCGCGCTGGTCTGCCGCACCGACCGCCGCTCGGCCAAGGCCGCCGCGCTGCTCGCTGGCCGCGGCTTCGGCCAGATGCAGGTGGTCCAAGGCGGCATGACCGCCTGGCTCGCCAACGGCTGGCCGGTCGAACATAGACGTTAGGGCCGATCATGGCAGCCGACTCGACCACCGACGCCCAGCATCCCGACGACATGCCCGATGCGGCGACCGAAGGCCTCTGGCCTTCCGCCGACTACCATCGCCAGGTCGAGACGCTGCGTACCGCGATCGGGGAGACGATCTACCTGGTGGAAGTCGTCGAGAGCCCGATTCAGCTCAGTGTGCATCTCGGGGGAACGCCTTACGTCTTGCTCGGGCTCATCGACTTCCCACGCCCGGATCCGGCGCGAGGACTGGCCCCGCACCTGATCCTGCTCGACGATGGGCGCGGCCTGAATCTGGGGCGCATCGCCCGCATCAGCCGCCGCCCCTTCAATCCTACACCGGACGATCTGCTCTACCTCGACCAGGCAACGAGCCAGCACCTTCTCTTCAGCGAGCGCCGCTTGTCACGCGACTTTCTCGCCCGGCACACGCGGCTGGCACTCGCGCATTGTCTCGGCTATCCGGTCGACGAGCCGACCCGTCGTTTAGCGGAACCCGATGCCGACGAGACCACGAAGGATGAGCCGTGATGGGGGTACCACAGGACGATCACGCTCGAGCTTGAATTCGGCAATTGGATCCATCTTAGCCCCTCTCCCCTCGCGGGAGAGGGGTTGGGGAGAGGGGCAGAATGAAGCGGAATGGCTAAGTTTTTCTGAACCGTTACTTACCCTCACTCACCCTTGAGCAGCGTCTCTACTTCGTCGGCAATCTCCTCCGCATAAAGATCGCGGAAGAAATGATCGGCACCGTCCAATACGATCAGGTTGACGCGCTCGCCGTCCGCCATGGGCTGCACCGCCTCGACCAGTCCTTCGATGACATCGTCCTCGCTCCCGGCGACCACGAGGACCGGGGCCTTGATCTCGTGGATCAGACTCGGTGTGTCCATGCGGGGATCGGGCGCATGATAGGAAAGGAAGGCCGCAGCGGTTGCAGCGGTCTCCGCGCAATAAATGACGTCCACCGGCTTGAGCATCTCGGCGCCGCGCCCTTCCGAATCGAGCAGACGCGCCCGCTCGAGCTGGGGCTCTAGGGCCTTACTAAAGCGTTTGTCGTAGTCCTGCACCGCGGCGGCCTCGCTCCAGGTCTGCGGGGCAACCAGGATCACGGCGCTGAGCGGGGCGTCCGGGTGCTCGGCTGCGAAGCGGGCCGACTGATTGCCGCCGCGCGAATGTCCCAGCAGGGCGACCTCTTCGACTCCTTGGCTCTGCAGCCACCCGAGCCAGGCGCCGATCTCGCCGACCGCGTCGGTGTGCAGGTGGGTATGGGGCGTCGCGCAATCGTACATGCCGCTGCGGTTGTCTAGACCGAGGCTCAGGGTCATGGAGAGCGAGCTGATTCCGCGTTCCTGCAAGGCCGATTGCAGGGTCTGCATGATCTCCATGCCGCCGTGGGCGAGGGTGCCGTGGGTCATGAGCACCACCGGGCCCTGTTGCCAGTCCGTGCCGGTCGTCTCCAGGTTGGCGTTCAGGGTAAGTCCCCGGTCGGTCAGGGTGACCTCTTCGGCCGCAGCGGTGCCGGCAGCCAGCGCGGTGGCGAGCAGCCCGATGGCGAGAGCGGGTCCGGTGCTGTTCAGGCGATGGTTCATACGGTGGTCTCCGTGGGGTTGATGAATTGGTCGGGTCAGCCGAGCGCTCGGTGCAGATCGGCGATCAGGTCTTCGGCGTCCTCCAATCCGATGGAGAGTCGCAGCATCGCGTCCGAAATGCCACGTCGGGCGCGCTCCTCGGGTGTGAGGCCATGATGGGTCGTCGTACAGGGCTGGGTGACCAGGCTCTCGACACCGCCCAGGCTGGGGGCGAGCGCGAACAGCTCGAGCCGATCGGCGACCGCGGTGGCCGCCGCGCCGTCGCCGGCGATCTCGATGGTCAGAATCCCGCCGAATCCGCTCATCTGCCGCGCCGCGAGGGCATGGCCGGGGCAAGACGCGAGGCCCGGATAGAGGACGCGGGCGACCCGCGGATGGGCCTCCATCGCCCGAGCAACGGCCAGGGCGGATGCCGACTGTTGCCTCACCCGCACCACCAGGCTGCGCAGACTGCGCGCCAGGAGGGCAGCCGTCTCGGGTGCGGGCATCTGTCCGAGGTTTTTACGCCAGTTCCAGACCGGATCCAACAGGGCACGCGACCCCATCAGAGCACCGGCGGTCAGGTCGCTGTGTCCGCGCAAATATTTGGTCGCGCTGTGCACGACCAGATCGGCGCCGAGCGCCAGCGGCTGCTGATTGACCGGCGAGGCGAAGGTGTTGTCGACGGCGAGCAGAGCGCCGCGGGCATGGACCTGCTCGGCCAAGGCAGCGATGTCGAAGACCTCCAAGACCGGGTTGGTGGGCGTTTCAAGGAAGACCAGGCGGGCGCCGTCGGCGAGGAGTCCGTCGAGCTGCGCGAGCTCGTGGCCGAGCAGGAGATGGGTCGGGATCCCGAGCAGCGGCAATTGCTGACCGATCAGCTCCAGGGTACCGCCATAGGCATCCCCGATACAGACGATGCCCTCGCGCCCGTGAGCGAAGAAGAGCGCGGACTCCGCCGCCATGCCCGAGGCGAATGCCAGCGCGGCCTCGGCCCCTTCCAAGGCCGCGAGCTTCTCCTCCAGGGCAATGATGCTGGGGTTCAGGCCGTAGCGCGTATAGAGGCTGCCGGCGACCCGTCCCTCGACGACATCGAGCAGCGCCGCGGTCGAGGGGAAGGCGAAGGTCGTCGTGGTGTAGATCGGCGTATGGGGGCTGCCGTGCGGATCGGTGCGCTCGCCGGCATGGACGCAGCGGGTGGTCAGGTGGTTCCGGGTGGGTGCGGACATGGATTCTCTCGTTGGGCTGTCGGGATCGGTCGAGGTAGCGCGCGGATGCTCCCGTTGCGCCGAGCGACGATGCACGGGATTAGAGCCGTGTCGGCAGGCGCTGCACAACCGCATCGATCTCCTCGTCGGTGGTCTCGCACCCCAGACTGAAGCGAACCGCCCCGCGGGCGATCGGGTCCGGGATGCCCATGGCTTGAAGCACGGACGAAGGCGCGGTCTGCCCCGAATGGCATGCCGAGCCGGCGGATGCGGCCACGCCGTCCAGTCCGGCCAGGATATCGCCGCCCCGGGCGCCGATGAAGGAGCAGTTGAGCGTATTGGGCAGGCGCAGGTCCGGATGGCCGTTGAGCACGACGCCCGTGCCGAAACGGTCCTGAAGCGCCGTCTAAAAGCGGTCTCGAAGCGCGGTGATCCGAGGCATCTCGGAGAGATCCGCCGCGAGGCGGCAGGCAGCGCCCAAGGCCGTCGTCAAGAGCCCGCTCTCCGTACCGGCGCGGCGCCCGCCCTCGTGTCCCGCGCCATGCAGAAGGGGTTCGAGGGACGTGCCGGCGCGCACGTACAGGGCACCGACCCCTTTGGGTGCATAGAGCTTGTGACCGGCAATGCTGAGCAGGTCGACGCCGAGATGATCGATGCCATCATCGACACGGGTCAGGATCTTGCCGACGGATTGCGCGGCATCCGTGTGAAAGGGGATCCCGTGCTCGCGCGCGATGGCCGCGCACTCGGCGATCGGCTGGATGGTGCCGACCTCGTTGTTGGCGTGCATCAGGCTGATCAGGATGGTCTCGGGTCGGATCGCCCGGCGCAGGTCGTCCGGATCGAGCAGGCCATGCCCGTCGACCGGGAGCCGGTTGACGCGGGCGCCCAAGCCTTCCAAGAACCGCATCGGTGCGGCGATGGCCGGATGCTCGATCCGGCTCGTGATCAGATGTGCATTCGCGCGACGCGCGGCAAAGAAGATCCCCTTGAGCGCAAGGTTGTTGGACTCGGTCCCGCCGCTGGTGAAGGCGATCTCTTGCGGTGCGCAGCCGAGCAGCGCGGCGACCTCCGTGCGCGCCTGCTCGACCAACGTCCGTGCCGGTTCGCCGGCCCAATGCAGGCTCGACGGATTGCCGAAGGCATCCTCCATGGCCGCCTGCATCGACCGCGCAACGGCCGGGGCGATCGGTG
>NZ_DATITZ010000033.1:0-14105 GCF_035467215.1 Thiocapsa sp.
TTCATAGAGCGACCACTCCCGTTCGGATCGTCGGGAGCGATGCTCGCAGCAGGTCGGATCCTTTTCAAGTCGGTAACGCTCTTTTTATAGAAAAAACCTGAGATAAAATGCGTTACTTGTTAGTGAATCGTTACTTAACCAAAAACACATCCCAATGCGCCGGGATGTCGCCGAGCCAGTCGATGCCGGATGGTTTCATGGGGGCGTCGGGATTGAGGCCCTTGGTAACAGCGCGGGTGATCAGGGCCTGTCGCTTCTCGGCTAGCCGGTCGAGCAGCGCGCGTTTCTTCTCGATCAGCCCGTCGATACGCGCCGTCTTTTCATCCAGAAACCGGGCAATCCGTCGCTGCGTGCCGAGCGGGGGTAGCGGGCCTAGAGCCTGGTAGGCTTTTTCTCTCGAAAGGCCGGGCACCGCGGTATCGTCCGATAGCTCATCCAGCCCAAGAACACCAAGCAGGTAGTACAGGAACCGCAGGTCGGCGCCAGTATGACGCCGATCCACGATGAATGTCGTGTCGACTGCGAATACCGGATCGTTGGAGTAATTGAGTTTCCCGTACGAACCTTTGCGCCCAATGATGATACAGTGACCGAGCGTATTGGCCTCTGAGTGTTCGTCGAAAGCACCATTGGAACCATAAACCTTGACCCCACCTTGCTCGCGTATATCGCTTGCAAGAGCGTCACCATAACCGAACCGCGTAATACGCTTAAGTGGTAAAAATTGCCAACCTTCGGGGATCTCAATACCAGCGTTTAGCCTCATCCCACTAACCCCTTCAGTAGCCCAGTGATCTCTCCTTCCAACTGGGTGATGTCGCGCTCGATGTGATCGAGCGGACGCGGCGGCCTGTAGACGTAGAAATGCCGATTGATCGGAATCTCGTAGCCGACCTTGGTCTTGTCGTAATCAACCCATGCATCAGGCACATGGGGCACTACCTCGCGCGCCATGTAGGCGTCGATCTCGGCCCGAAAGGCCGCGACCAGCCGGTCGTTGGGCTTATCCGGGCCGAAATCCATGGGCAAGGGTAACTCGGTGCCGGGCGCAAGGGGGACATTCTCCGTATCCCGCAGTTCGCTGTCTGGCTCCGGCTGGCCCTTGGTGTCTCGGCAGATCTCGGCGTCCGGGTCGCGCTCGCCGAGGGCAGCGAAGATGGCCTTCTTGATCGGGGCCGGGAGCTTGAGGCATGCCCCCTTCGCGGCCAGCGTCAGGTCGGCCTCGAACGCGGCGCGGTCCAGGTAGCGCCCGTTGCCTTCGAGGGTCGCGAGCAGGTCGCGGATGGCGTCCTGCAGCTTCTGCCAACCTTCGATCTCGCGCTCGGCGGCCGCCGTGTCCTTACGCTTCTTCGATGTCGCCAGATTGGCGAAGGCAGTCTGATTGTCGAGCTTTGCAATGCGCTCCGGGGTGGCCTCGAAGTTCAGGCGCAGGGGGCGCTCGACCGTGACCTTGATGAAGCCGAACTCGCGGTTGTCGAAGATGCGGGAGATGACTCGGGTCTCGGTGTCACCGTTGATCGCCACCTCGGCTGTCTCCCCGTCCTGGTAATTGCCGTAGACGTGGGTTAGGTGGCGGATCTGCTCCTCGGTGATCTCGTTGCGCTTGTTGTTGAGGCTCTTCTTCATCTTCTTGAAGAAGCGGGTGCCGTCGATAAGTTGCACCTTGCCGCGCCGCTCGGGCGGCTTGCGGTTCGTGGCCAGCCAGACGTAGGTGAAGATGCCGGTGTTGTAAAAGAGCTGGTCCGGCAGCGCGACGATGGCGTCGAGCCAGTCGTTCTCGATGATCCAGCGGCGGATGTTGGACGGACCCGATCCGGCGTCGCCGGAGAAGAGCGGCGAGCCGTTGAAGACGATCGCAATCTTGGAGCCCACCCGGTCCTCGTCCCCCGCAGTAAAGGGATGCATCTTGGAGATCATGTGCTGAAGGAACAGCAGCGAGCCGTCGTTGATGGCCGGCAGCCCGGCGCCGAAGCGGCCCGAGAAGCCCAGGGTTTTGTGCTCGCGCTCGACGGAGTCTTTCTGGTCCTTCCACTCCACGCCGAAAGGCGGGTTGGCCAGAAGGTAGTGGAAACGCCTGCCCTCGAAGCCGTCTCGGGTTTTGCCGTCGCCGAGGGTGTCGCCGAGGACGATGTTGGCGGTGTCTTCGTCCTTGATGAGCATGTCCGAGCAGCAGATGGCCCAGGACTCGTCGTTGTATTCCTTTCCGTAGAGTGCAAGCTGCGCGCGTTTGTTCTGGTCGAGGATCAGCTTCTCCGACTCGGAGAGCATGCCGCCGGTCCCGCAGGCCGGATCGAAGATGGTGCGGTAGATGCCGGGTTTGTAGACGTCCTGCTCGCCGGTGTAGATGAGGTTCGCCATGAGGCGGATGACCTCGCGCGGGGTGAAGTGATCCCCGGCCTCATCGTTGGCCTGCTCGTTGAAACGCATCACCAGATGCTCGAACAGGTAGCCCATCTGGAGGTTGTTGATTCTGCTTGGATGCAGGTCGATCTCGGCCATCGCCTTGACGATGGTAAAGAGACGGTTGCTGGCGTCCAGCTTCTCGATCTGGTCGGCGAACTTGAAGCGCTCGAAGATGCTCCGCGCGGTCGGCGAGAAACCGTTGATGTAGGAGACCAGGTTCGGCGCGATGTTCTCGGAATCCCCGAGCAGGCGGGCGAAGGTGTAGGGGCTGCTGTTGTAGAGCGGGTGCTTACGGTTCGGATCGGCGGCCTTACCGAGCAGCTTATCCATGGCCGCCTCGGGCATCTGCTGCGCCTCCAGCGCGTCGCGCCGTTGCAGAACGGCATCCTTGGTCGGCTCCAGGACGCAATCGAGCCGGCGCAGAACGACCAACGGGAGCATGACCAGGCGATATTGCGGCGGCCGGTACGGCCCCCTGAGCCGATTCGCGATCTCCCAGATTTTTCCTTTCAGCTCTTCGTGCGCCTGAATGTTCACGGATGGATTTCTCTTTCTGTGGTCTTCGGCACGTTTCACCGCACTGCCGAGGGGGTTGCTGGCTCATCCACGGGGCCGATCATATCGATCCCACAGCCAGTGGTAAGGCGAAATCGAACGCATTGCAGGTGGTCAAGGGGGCGCAGCCGGCACGGGCGAGGCGGCGCAGGTGTGGCAGCACCGCCTCGGAGGGAGGATGATTCGAGTGTGCAGCGCTTGGGCACACGCCTGACGTCGTTTCAGCCGATCGGTCGGCTCGACCGCCGCCGGACGTCTTGGCACCCTTCTCGACGGCGCTCTGCGTGCCGGTCGGATCCGCTTCGGTCGGGGTCTGCTTCTCGAGCATCCGGAAGAGGTCGATGAAGTGCTTCTGCGCCGAGGCGCGATCGGTGAGGGTGACGCCCTGCCGCTTGGCGATGAAGACATCCGGGGACATGCGTTGTTCTCCTTGTCCTCTTACCCGACTTGGATTGTTCGTCCCCCGCAGCGCCATGGCGGACGATAGCACTTCGGAGCCGGTTCATCTGCCCGGAGGTCCCGACCCGCCCGAGACCTTGAGGCCCCGGCGGCCTCGATCAGATCTCGGAACAGGTGCCTGCTTCGGTAACCGCTATCGAAGCGCGGTCCGAGCGTTACCGTAACGAGCCGCACCGGTCGAGCGGTCCCGAGGTGGAGCCCGACACCCGCCCCGAGCCTTCCACCTGTCCGAGGACTCGCCCCGACGTCCCGGTTCACCGTTAGCTCCGAAGGCCCGGCGGTTTCGGTCAGGCTCAGCCGCCCGGATCCCCGACGGCGCTTGACCCGCTGGTCTTGGAAGCCCGGAAATCCCCGAAATCCGTCCCGGTGGTGACTCTATGGTGACTCAAATGAAAACGGCCTAGATCCGATGGATCTAAGCCGTTGGTTTTATGGCGCGCCCGGAAGGATTCGAACCTCCGACCACCTGGTTCGTAGCCAGGTACTCTATCCAGCTGAGCTACGGGCGCTTTAAGGGTGGCGCTCCATCCGTGGAGGCTCTATCCAGTCCGGCATGCCTGCGGACTGATTGAGCGTTGGTGGTGTCGTTTGTTGCCCTCACCACCGAGCCGCGTATCTTCCGGATCCGGAGGGTCATTGTCAAGCGCCTCGAAACCCTTTTCAACGCAATGCCAACGCGGTGTGTAGTCGGGCGGAAGCCTCGGAGCGCGGCCTCGGCCGGATCCGGGTCGACGCGGTTGCTGGACCGCTGACCCAGGCATCCGCTACCATCGGCTCGGGCCATACGGCCGAGTTGGACCGTGATTCTTTAGGTGCGGGACTCGGGCGGGATCCCCGAATCGGAGGGCAGACGATCCCGAATCCGGGTTGTCGTGCCGGCGTCTTGCAGCGACCATCATCCTTCGGCGTCAGACCATGCGCATCGTCCTCATCCTGATCGTCGCAGCTTGGGGAATCATCGCGCTCCTGACCTTCGCGACGACATCCAACAAGACGCTCGACGCCAAGTTGACCGCGGCTTATCTCATCGCTTGGCCGGTGCTGGCCGTCGCGCTCTTCCTGAACGAGCCCGTGCCGCTTTGGCTCGCGGTGCCGACCTTGTTCGGTTTTTTGCCCTGGTTCCTGGCTGGACCGCATCTGTACGCGATCGTGCGCGACCCGAGCCGCTCCAGACCGGACGAGATCATCGGCATTCAACGCGATTACTGGAAATGGGGCGGAATCGGCTCGATTCTGCTCGGTCTGGCCTTTGATGGATTCGTCTGAAGATCCGTCCGACGGCGCACCACGTTTAGCCGCGGGTCGCCTCGGCCATCTCATCCGCTTAATGTTCGACGACCCGAAACCATGAACCGACACGACTCGATTGCCGATCTCATCGCCATCATCGCGCGCCTGCGCGATCCGAAGGACGGCTGTCCCTGGGATCAGGAGCAGACCTTCCGCAGCATCCTGCCCTTCACGTTGGAGGAGGCCTACGAGGTCGCGGAGGCGATCGAGAACGAGGACATGAAGGAGCTGCGCGAAGAACTGGGCGACCTGCTGCTTCAGGTCGTCTATCACGCGCGGATCGCCGAGGAGCAAGGCAGCTTTGCCTTTCCCGACGTGGTGCAGTCGATCAGCGAGAAGATGATCCGCCGTCATCCGCATGTCTTCGGGGATGCGACGCTCGAAGACGAGGAAGCGGTGCGGGCGAACTGGGAGCGCGAGAAGGCGGCGGAGCGGGCAAGCAAGCGCCAGCGGCCGGTCGGAAGCGTGCTCGAAGGGGTTGCCCAAGCCCTCCCCGCCTTGGTGCGGGCCGAGAAGCTGCAGAAGCGCGCGGCGGTCGTCGGCTTCGATTGGGACGAGATGGAAGAGGTCTTCGACAAGGTGCTCGAAGAGCTGCAGGAGTGTCGCGAGACGCTGCGCGCCCACGCCGAGCCGACCGAGCGGGTCCACGAGGTCGGCGACCTGCTGTTCTCCTGCGTGAACCTGGCCCGTCATATAGGCGTGGATGCCGAGCAGGCGCTGCGGGCGGCGAACCACCGTTTCGAGCGACGCTTCGGGCGGGTCGAGGTGTGCCTGCGTGCCGGGGGACAGGCGCCGAGTGTTGCGGTGCGCGAGGAGATGGAGCGGCTGTGGAATCTCATCAAATCCGAGGAGCGTTAAAACCGCGCCTCTTTGCGATCGGCTCGGTCTTCACTCGGGCTTGATCCTGAACGAATCAACCAGCGTTGGAGTTGGCGCGGCTTTAAGATTTTTTCGTGAACTGAACCGCGTCCTGCCGAGGTATCGGAGGAAGGTGCGGCAGACGCGACCCGAATCGGTCGCATGAAACTCCAAGACGCGGTTCATCAATGAGCTATCTCGATAAGATCTATGCCTGCAATGCCTGGGAACCGGCGGCGTTTGCTCCCTTCATCCGACGGGGCGAGCGTCTCGGGAGCCTGCGCCGCAGCGCTGCCGCGGAGCTTCGGCGCTGGCCGAGGCAGTTCCGCGTCACGGAGACCGCGGTCGAGTGGGTCGAGACGCCGGATGACTTCGAGGGCTGCACCTTAGTGCTGGCCGAGGTCGCCCGAGGACTCGTCGACGAGGGCGTCATTCCCTACCTGCACGGGGAGCAATACCCCGTCACCGCTGGCGGACGCGATGCCGCACGCTGCCTGGTCGACCGGGCCTGTGCGCCCTTCTTCGGGATGCGTGCCTTCGGCCAGCATCTGAACGGCTACGTGCGGACCGCGCGCGGGATCGAGATGTGGATCGGTCGGCGCTCCGCGGATCGCAAGCTCTACCCGGGGCGACTCGATAACCTTGTTGCGGGCGGGTTGCCCCACGGCATCGCTCTGTTCGAGAATCTGCGCAAGGAATGCGCGGAGGAGGCGGGCATGCCCCCTGCCCTGGCAGACCGGGCGGTGGCCGTCGGGGCGGTGACCTACTGTCGCGATTCGGATCGCGGGCTGAAGCCGGATGTCATGTTCTGCTACGATCTGGAGCTTCCGGAGGACTTCGAGCCGCGCTGCACCGACGGGGAGGTGGAAACCTTTTACCGCCTGCCCGCGAAGGAGGTCGCGCAGATCGTCCGCGAGACCGATGACTTCAAGCTCAACTGCAACCTGGTCATCATCGATTTTCTGATCCGCCACGGACTGATTCCTCAGGATGACCCGCAGTATGTCGCGATCGTCCAGGGTCTGCGTTCCCCATTGCCCTCGTCGGATCAACGCCCGACTCCGACCAACTGACAGGGCCGCTGCGGCGGCAAAGGCACTATGAGCCCAACTCGATTCCCGATTCAAAGACGCCGAACCGTCCCGGTCCGCATCGGCCCGGTGACCGTCGGCGGTCTAGCGCCGATCGTCATCCAGTCCATGACCAACACGGATACCGCGGACATCGAGTCCACGGTCCAGCAGGTCGCCGAGCTGGCACGCGCCGGCTCCGAGCTGGTACGGATCACGGTCAATCACGAGTCCGCGGCCCGCGCGGTCCCGGCGATCCGCGAGGCGCTGGACGCGCAAGGGTGCAGCGTGCCTCTCGTCGGTGACTTTCATTTCAACGGCCACCGTCTACTCACGGACTATCCGGAGTGCGCGGAGGCACTCGCGAAATACCGCATCAACCCGGGCAATGTCGGGCGCGGCGAGAAGAAGGACAGCCAGTTCGCGACCATGGTCGAGATCGCCTGCCGCTATGACCGCCCGGTGCGCATCGGGGTGAACTGGGGCAGCCTGGATCCGGACCTGATCGTGCGGATGATGGACGAGAACGCGCGCTCGCCCGAGCCGCTGGATGCCGAGCAGGTGATGCGCGAGGCGATGGTGGAATCCGCCATCTCGAGCGCCGAACGCGCCGAGCAGGTCGGCCTGCCGCGCGATCGCATCATCCTCTCCTGCAAAATGAGCGGCGTGCAGGATCTGATCGCCGTCTATCGCATGCTGGCCGATCGCGGCGACTATGCCTTGCATCTGGGTCTGACCGAGGCCGGCATGGGATCGAAGGGGATCGTCGCCTCGACCGCCGCCTTGTCCGTGCTGCTGCAGGAAGGCATCGGCGACACCATTCGCATCTCGCTCACCCCGGCACCCGGCGAGGCACGCACCCGCGAGGTCGTGGTCGCGCAGGAGATCCTGCAGACGATGGGGATGCGATCCTTCGCACCCATGGTTACCGCCTGCCCGGGCTGCGGACGCACCACCAGCGACACCTTCCAGCATCTAGCCCAAGACATTCAGGGGTATCTGCGCGAGCAGATGCCGGAGTGGCGCACCCGCTTTCCCGGGGTCGAGACCATGCAGGTCGCGGTCATGGGCTGTGTGGTGAACGGACCCGGCGAGAGCAAGCACGCCAATATCGGCATCAGCCTGCCCGGCAACGACGAGCGCCCGTCAGCACCCGTCTATGTCGACGGCGAAAAGGTCGCCACGCTCAAGGGCGACGGGATCGCGGAGCAGTTCAAACGGATGGTCGACGACTATATCGAGACCCACTATCGGGCACAGTGACGGGGGCGTGGGTCCGGTCGGCTTCGGTGGAAGGTGCGAATCAATTCGCACCGACACCCGGTCGCTCCTTTCTCGGAAACCATCATGACCTAATCCGAGGCTTCCCGGCGCGACGTCGAATGAAGATGCCAGGTAAACCATTGCCCTAAAACAAAAAGGAGGAGACATGAAAAAAACGCTTCCTGCACTCATCGCCGCCGTGTCGATCTGCGGACCGGCCATTGCCGATGGTCCTATGGTGGTTCCGTTGCAGCGTCTGTCGATGGATGCGGCGGTGAAGATCGCGCAAGGGGCGATCGAGGAATGTCGCGAAAAAGGGATCCAGATCGCCGTGACCGTGGTCGACCGCGAAGGCACGGTGCAGGTCACGCTCCGCGACACCATCGCCGCGCCCATCACCGTGCCGATCAGCAAGATGAAGGCATTCACCGCAGTGAACTTCAATGCCGCGACCTCGGCCATGGCCGACCGTGCGGATACGCCGATCGGGCGTGTCGAGGGTCTGGTGATGTCCGCAGGCGGGGTTCCTGTCCTGGTCGGCGGGTCGTCGCTGGTGGCCGGGGTCGGCGTCAGCGGCGCACCCTCCGGGGAGACCGACGAGGAATGTGCGCTCGCCGGGATTGCCGAGATCCAGGACGATCTGGATATGGCGATGTAATGCTGAACCGGGTTCTGTGGGTTTTTGGTCGGGTCGAGGCGAGATCCACCTCGGCTCGATCAAGAATCGCGGCGGGACGCGGTTCAGGACAAGTCACGATTGAAGACATCTAAACCGCGTCGTGCAGGGCGTTTCGGGGAGCGCCGAGTCTTTCCCCCTGCTGCAGACATGGCATGTCACGCCGGATGCGGTTTAGTCCCACAACAGGACCGGGGGTAACAGATGCGTCTTTTGGAAGCCGAAGCAGCGCTGATTGCAGACCTGAAGGACGAAAGCGAGTTGATCGGCGAAATGCGTCTACCCGCATTTACCGTGGTGACCGCACGCCACCCGACGCTCGGCAAATTGGTGATCGTCATCGCACCGGACGGCACGGGTGCGGTCGTCGAGGCGAACGAGTAGACCGACACCTGCATCAAGGCCTTTTCGAGGCCCACCGAAAGCCGCGAGGCGTTTCCCGTCGTCGCGCTGCTCGCCCCGTCGATGGCGATCCTCCGGCGTACCGGTCAAATGAAACGAAGTGCTTGCGCAAACGCCTCACGTCCGGCCCAGGCGGCCGGACGCGATACGCTCCTTAGACGCCGCGCGCTGCTCCCTACTCGGCGATCTTATCGCTAGCCGTGTCCTTGGCGTCTTCGATCTTGTCTGCTGCCTTTTCACTCGCTTGCTCGATCTTATCCCCCGCGCGTTCGGCGGCGTGATCGATTTTTTCCCCGGCCCTCTCGGCGGGTCCTTCTTGTTCACAACCGACAGCACCGAGCATCATGGCAATCGACACTGCGACAGGAAACAGCATGGTGGAAATACGCATCTTCAGTTCTCCGTTTAGAGTCGGCCCAACAGGACCAGAATGAGCAGGATAACGACGACGAGCCCGACGATACCGCTGGGCGCATAACCCCAGGATCGGCTATGGGACCAGGTCGGGATGACACCCACAAGTATTAGAATCAGGACGATGAGTAGTATGGTACCGAGTGACATGATCGTTCTCCGGTTGCGGACATTGCGTTCGTCCAGTCCGAGAGGACCTGCAGTTATTCTGCCGAGGCCTACTGTTTTAAAATATACAGGCAATCTGTCGATTATTATGTGCGCTGGCGAACACACCACCCCCGGCAACGGTGTCGCTGGAAGCAAGACCCGCCAGCCCCGCCCGCATCCAGCGAAAATAATTTATGGCCTATGTGCGTTGCCGCACCAAGCCATTTCAATTTCTTGTGTATTCTTAAAGACGTTGCGATGGAAGCCCTTAATCCACGCTCGGGTCATGACCAAGTTGGTCACGACTCAACTCCAGATCAGGATGCCGTCATGAACAAAGATCAAGTCAAAGGCCGCTACGAAGAAGCGAAGGGCAAAGTCAAGGAAGTCGCCGGCAATGTAACCGGAGACACGGAGCTGGAAGTCGAAGGAAATGTCCAGAAGAACCTCGGCAAGGTTCAAGCCGGCGTCGGCGACCTCAAAGAGGACATCAAGAAGAGCATCTAAGACGCCCCCGGCGAGCCACACAGCGAGCGTCGGGTTAGGCTTTGCCAACCCGACTTATTGCACCGAACCCGGTTGAACCCAGGGCAGGAGGCGATCCGTCTCGGCCTTGACGACGGCATAACACTCACATGTGAGCTGTTCGAGCTTGGCTCGGTCCAGTACCGTGATATGGCCACGGTGATATTCGATCACACCCTCTTTCTGCAAACGGCCGGCGGCGTCCGTCACGCCTTCTCGACGCACGCCGAGCATATTGGCGATCAGCTCCTGGGTCATGACGAGCTGATTGACCGAGAGGCGGTCAAGGGACAGCAGGAGCCAGCGACACAGCTGCTGATCGATCGAGTGATGGCGGTTGCACACGGCCGTTTGGGCCATTTGGGTAATCAGCGCCTGGGAGTAGCGCAGCATGAGGAACAGCAGCTCGCCGTGACGGCTTACCTCGTCCTTGAAGCGTTTCCCCGGAAACCGGTAGGCGAATCCGGCGCTCTGCACAAGGGCGCGACTGGTGGTGCTTTCGCCGCCCATGAAGAGTGCGATACCGACCATACCCTCGTTTCCCACGACGGAGATCTCCGCCGAGGCGCCATTTTCCATAACGTAGAGCAGGGAAATGATGGAGTCGGTGGGGAAATAGACGTGACGCTCGGGTGCCCCGGACTCATACAGAACCTTGCCCAAGGGCATCGGCGTCAGTTCCAGAAACGGAAAAATGCGCTCCTGCACCTCCGCCGACAGGGCCGCCAGAAGATGGTTTTTCTGCGGCGTGGGCGTGTCAGACACCTCGGTGACCCTCGACTCTAATTCTCTAAATTAAAGTTTAGCCCAATTTTCCGGAGTCATCTGTTCGATAGCGTACAGACCAAAACAACGCCCACCGGCTGCTCCCGGGCGCGTGGATTCTTCACATCGGGGGCGTGTCCGAGCCGGTTGGGGGTCGTCGGCAGATCCGCTCCAGAGAATCGGGAATGTATCCCTGGAGCAGACATAGCGGTGCGCGATCAGGAGGATGGGCCGGATAACGCGGATACGGTGCCGGTCGGATGATCGTCGGGCTCGATCCCGCGGGAGGAAAAGGTCATTCGGCCCGTGCCCGGCCACAACGGCGCCGGGGGCCGAGAGAGACGCGACACCGCCGGAGCGGGCTCACGAGATCAAAGCATTGCCGTGCCGGTTGGACGATTTTGCCGCGCGCGGCACACCCTGGTTCAATCGTGATCCGAGGGGGCGCGGCGCATGCGCTTGCTGCTGGATTGTTTGCGCTTGGTCTCCAGCCGTCGCTCGGTCGAGGCGCGTGTCGGCCGGGTCGCGATGCGTGGTTTCGGCCGCACGGCGGCTTGAGCGATGAGGGCGGCGAGGCGGGCTCGCGCATCGGCTCGATTGCGTTCGCGGGTGCGATAGCGGTGCGCCTCGATCATCAGGACGCCGTCCGAATCGATCCGCCGTCCGCAGAGACGCGTCAGACGCTCGCGCACATCCTCCGGCAGCGACGGCGAGCGTGCGACGTCGAACCGTAATTGGACCGCCGTCTCGACCTTGTTGACGTTTTGACCGCCCGGTCCGGGCGAGCGGATGAACCGCTCGCTCAGCTCGGTCTCGTCGATGCGGATACGGCTGGAGATCTGCAACATGAAAGGAGCAACTCGCTCTGGAAGCGGTTTAGTTCACCCACACGCGCGCATTGCGGAACAGACGCATCCAGGGGCCGTCCGTGCCCCACTGATCCGGGTGCCACGAATTCTGAAGGGAGCGGAAGACGCGCTCGGGATGGGGCATCATGATGGTGACGCGCCCGTCAAGCGTCGTCAGGCCGGCGATGCCCTCGGGCGAGCCGTTGGGGTTGGCGGGATAACGCTCGGCGACCCGGCCGTCGTTCTCGATATAACGCGTCGCCACGCAGGACCGCGCCGCGGCGAGATGCTCGGCATCGCGGAACTCGGCCCGACCTTCGCCGTGCGCCACCGCGATCGGCATGCGCGAGCCGGCCATCCCGGCGAGCAGGACCGACGGCGTCTCCCGGACCTCGAGCATCAGGGTGCGGGCCTCGAACTGCTCGGAGCGGTTGCGCACGAAGTGCGGCCAGTGGTCCGCGCCCGGAATCAGCTCGCGCAGATTGGAGAGCATTTGGCAGCCATTGCAGATGCCGAGCGTGAAGGTGTCGCGCCGCTCGAAGAAGGCTTGGAATTGATCGCGTGCTCGCGGGTTGAAGAGGATGGACTTGGCCCAGCCCTCCCCTGCCCCGAGCACGTCGCCGTAGGAGAAGCCGCCGCAGGCGGCGAGGCCGCGGAAGCGCGTGAGATCGATGCGGCCCGCCATGATGTCGGACAGGTGCACGTCCACGCATTCGAAACCGGCGGCGTGGAAGGCCGCGGCCATCTCGACCTGTCCGTTCACCCCCTGCTCGCGCAGGATGGCGATCGGCGGGCGTGCGCCACGCTCGACATAGGGCGCGGAGAGGTCATCATCCGGATCGAAGGTCAGCTCGGCATGCAGGCCGGGGTCCGGCTCGGTGATGCGCGCATAGGCCTCGGCCGCGCACTCGGGGTTGTCGCGCAGAGATTGCATCCGGAAGCTCGTCTCGGACCAGACCTGCTGGAGCTCCGACCGACTCGCTTCGAAGAGCGGACGGCAGCGGCGACAGACGCGGATCTGATCGCTGTCGTCGAGCATGCCGATCACCGGGCTGTATTCGGCCAAGCCGTGATACTCCAGGATCTGCAGCACGTCGTCCGTCTCGGTGTGGCGCACCTGGATCACGGCGCCCAGCTCCTCGCTGAAGAGGGCCGAGAGGTCATCGGGGCCGACCGCGGCCAGATCCACGTCGATCCCGCAACGCCCGGCAAACGCCATCTCGCAGAGGGTGGCGATGAGTCCACCGTCGGAACGATCGTGGTAGGCGAGGATCAGCTCCTCGTCTTGGAGCTCTTGGATGGCGGCGAAGAAGCGCTTGAGCAGGTCCGGAGAATCCAGGTCCGGCCCGACATCTCCGAGCTGGCCGTAGACCTGCGCGAGCGCCGACCCGCCGAGACGGTTTCGACCCTCCCCCAGATCGATGAGGATGAGGTCGGTATCGCCCTGATCGGTCCGCAGTTGCGGCGTGAGCGTCGCACGCACGTCGAGCACCGGGGCAAAGGCCGAGACGATCAGCGACAGGGGCGCGGACATCTCGTGCCGCACACCCGATGCACCCTGCCAGACCGTCTTCATGCTCATCGAGTCCTTGCCGACCGGGATGGCAATCCCGAGTGCCGGGCAGAGCTCCAGGCCGACGGCGCGCACGGTGGCGTAGAGCCGGGCGTCCTCGCGCGGATCGCCGGCGGCGGCCATCCAGTTCGCGGAGAGCTTGATGTCGCCGATCGAGGCGATCCGTGCAGCGGCGAGGTTGGTGATCGCCTCGCCGACGGCCATGCGTCCGGAGGCCGGGGCATCGAGCAGGGCGAGCGGCGTGCGCTCGCCGATCGCCATCGCCTCGCCGGTGACGCCGCGATAGTCGCTGATGGTCACGGCGCAATCGGCCACCGGGATCTGCCAGGGGCCGACCATCTGATCGCGCGCGACCTGACCCGTGATGCTGCGATCGCCGATGGTGACGAGGAAGGACTTGTCGGCGACCGTCGGCAGACGCAGTACCCGATCGAGCGCCTCGCGAAGATCGATCTCGGCGGTGCGCAGCGGCGCGCGCGGCGGCTGTCCGGAGACGGCATCCCGCTCCATCTTGGGCGGCTTGCCGAAGAGCAGCGACATGGGCATGTCGATCGGGGTGTCCCCAAAATGGGCGTCGCCGAGCATCAGATGCTGATCCGCGGTCGCGGTCCCGACAACGGCGTGCGGGCAGCGCTCGCGCGCGCAGATTGCCTCGAACTGCGCCAACCGCTCGGCTGCAACGGCCAGGACATAGCGCTCCTGCGACTCGTTGCACCAGATCTCCATCGGCGACATGCCCGGATCGGCGTTGGGTACCGCGCGGAGCTCGAAACGTCCTCCGCGTCCGGCGTCGTGGACCAGCTCGGGCAGCGCGTTGGCCAACCCGCCGGCGCCGACGTCGTGGATGAAGAGTA
>NZ_DATITZ010000034.1:0-5247 GCF_035467215.1 Thiocapsa sp.
CGGATCGATCGTCGATTACGACAACGACAACGACAACGAACGAACTCGACAGGTCTTGCATCCCGCGGCCGCCTCGGGTGAAATCCGCGCCCGAACAGCGTCCGAGGCCCGAGAGACGCTCAACCGCGCCAAGATCCGATAAGCCGAGGTTTTCCCGAAACGGGGCCGGCGGTCCAGAATCGCTTGATCCTCGACGCGGTTCACATTCTCAACCATTCAAAGTCCTGAACCGCGTCCCCTCCGACGCGCCGGGGATCGCCGAGAGCCGATCCCGCGCGATGTCGGCGCAAAGTACATCGGACGCGGTTCAGCAGGAGACATCATGATCGAGGTTCGCGAGCTGAGTCGCAGCTATGGCGAGCTCAAGGCGGTTCAACAGGTGTCGTTCGACATCGGCCGCGGCGAGATCGTCGGACTGCTCGGCCACAACGGGGCCGGCAAAACCACCATCATGAAGATGATGACCGGTTATCTGGAGCCGAGCAGCGGCTCGATCCGGATCGACGGGCTGGACATCGCCGAGCAGCGGCGCGAGGCGCAACGGCGCATCGGCTATCTGCCCGAGAACTGCCCGCTCTATCCCGAGATGCGTGTGATCGACTACCTGGACTACCAGGCGGCATTGCACGGGATGGCCGACAACCGCCGTCCCGCGGCCATCCGCCGGGCCATCGAGCGCACGGATCTCGGTCCCAAGGCGACCGCGATCATAGGCACACTCTCGCGCGGCTATCGCCAACGCGTGGGCGTGGCCCAGGCGATCCTGCACGAGCCCGCCATCCTCATCCTGGACGAGCCGACCAACGGCCTGGACCCCTCGCAGATCCAGCATATGCGAAGCCTGGTCCGCGAGCTGGCCAAGGATGCGACCCTGATCATCTCCACCCACGTCCTCCAAGAGGTCGAGGCGGTGTGCAGCCGGGTGCTCATCATGCGCGGCGGCCAACTGGCGCTCGACAGTGCACTGGATGCTATCGGGCGGCCCAAGCGCCTGCTCGTCACGCTCGACTGCGCGCCCGAGGAGGCGCGGCCTGTACTCTCCCGGATTGAGGGGGTCACGGACGTCGAGGCGTGGGACGGCGATGCGGGTCTTCGCCATTTCGCCCTGAGCGCGGCGGATCCACAGGCGCTCGCACCGCTGGTCGCCAAGGCGCTCGGCGGAGAACCCTGGAACCTCTACGGACTTGCACCCGAGCGGCGCGACCTCGAAGACCTCTTCGGTGCCGTGACCCTGGAGCAGATGGAGGTGGCTCATGTCTGACATCCTGCGCGTCGCACGCCGCGAGCTCGGCGCCTTCTTCGGCTCGCCCGTCGCCTATCTCTTCATCGGCGCCTTCCTGGCGGTCTCGCTCTTCGTCTTCTTCTGGGTCGACGCCTTCTTCGCGCGCAATATCGCCGATGCCCGACCCCTGTTCGACTGGATGCCGGTGCTGCTGATCTTTCTCTGTGCCGCCCTGACCATGCGGCTCTGGAGCGAAGAGCGACGCGCCGGGACGCTCGAGACACTCATGACCCTGCCTGTGCCGACCCTGAATCTGGTCCTCGGCAAGTTCCTGGCGGGTCTCGCCCTGGTCGCGATCGCCTTGGCCCTGACGCTGCCGATCCCGCTCACCGTCTCGCTCCTGGGTCCGATGGATTGGGGCCCGGTGATCGGTGCCTATCTGGCCACCCTGCTGCTGGCGTCGGCCTATCTGGCGATCGGACTCTTTGTCTCGTCGCGCACCGACAACCCGATCGTCGCCCTGATCGGGACCACCCTGGTCGGCGCCCTGCTCTACCTGATCGGCACCCCGGCGCTGACCAATCTGGTGGGGCACGACGGCGGCGAGCTGCTCCGACTCATCGGCAGCGGCTCGCGCTTCGAGTCCATCACGCGTGGCGTGATCGATCTGCGCGATCTCGTCTACTATCTGAGCATCGTCGGCGCCTTCCTCGCCCTCACACTCTACAGCCTTGAGCGGCTGCGCTGGGCCGAATCGGACGCCAACCGGCGGCATCATCGCCGCTGGACCCTGGTGACCGGGCTTGCGGTCGCCAATCTCTTGGCCGCGAACCTCTGGCTCGGCGCCGTCGGCAACGCCCGCGTGGATCTCACCGAGGGTCGGGTCTACTCGATCTCGGAGGCGACCCGGACCTATCTCGGTCAACTGCAGGAGCCGCTCCTGATCCGCGGCTATTTCAGCGCGGACACACCCCTTGCTGGCCCCGTTGGTCCCGCAGATTCGCGATCTGCTGCGTGAATACCAAATCGCTGGCGGCAGCCGGGTCCAGGTCGAGTTCGTCGACCCCGAGCGCTCGCCCGAGCTCGAGCGCGAGGCCGGCGAGCAGTACGGGATCCGCCCCGTCGCCTTCCAGACCGCGACCAAGTATCAGGCCTCCGTGGTCAATTCCTATTTCGACATCCTGATCAAGTACGGCGATCAGTTCGAGACGCTCGGCTTTCAGGATCTGATCGACGTGAAGGTCCAGGGCGAGACCGATCTGGACGTGCGCCTGCGCAACCCGGAGTACGACCTCACCCGCGTGATCCGCAAGGTCCTCTACGGCTACCAAGGCGCCGGCGATCTCTTCGCCAATCTGACCGAACCGGTCCGTTTCCGCGGCTTCATCTCGCCGGCCGATCGCCTGCCCGAGCCCTTGCCCGAGCTGCGGGCCGACCTGGAGTCAATCCTCTCCGAGCTTGCCGCAGACGGTGGCGAGCGTTTCAGTGTCGAGATCCAGGATCCTGCGGCCGGCGACGGCTCATTGGCCCGAACGATTGCCGAGCAGTTCGGCTTCGAGCCGCTGGTGGTCAGCCTGCTCGATCCCACGCCCTTCTATTTCTACATGGTGCTCGAATCCGGCGATCAGGCCGTTCCGGTTCCGCTCCCCGAGTCGCTCGATCGGGCGGGTCTGACCCGCGCCATCGAGGCCGGAATCAAGCGGTTCGCGCCCGGCGTGTTGCGCACCATCGCGCTCTACACGCCGCCGTCGACGCCCGGAATGTTCGGCGAGCCGGCCGCGGGACCCGGCTATGGCCTCTTGCAGGAGACCCTGCGCACCGGATTCAATCTGCGCGAGACGGATCTCACATCCGGTCAGGTCGCCGAGGATGCCGATCTGCTTCTGGTGGTCGGACCCCAGGCCATGGACGAGCGCCAGCAGTTCGCCATCGACCAATTCCTGATGCAGGGCGGGACCGTCATCCTGGCCGCATCCAGCTTCGATCTGGACCTGGCCGGGGGCTCCATCGCGGCGCGGGCCGCACCGACCGGCCTGGAAGACTGGCTCGCCCATCAGGGGCTGACACTCGAGCCGAGCCTGGCGCTCGACCCCAAGAACACGCCCTTCCCGATCCCGGTGCAGCGCGACCTGGGCGGCTTTATGGTCGAGGAGATCCAAACGCTCGACTATCCCTATTTCCCGGATGTCCGCAGCGACGGACTCGCTCAGGACTCCGGAATCACCTCGGCCCTCGGCCAGATCACCATGAACTGGACCTCGCCGATTCAGATCGATGCCGAGAAGAATGCCGATCGGCGTGTGATCGAGCTGATCCGCAGCTCGTCCGGTTCCTGGACCAGTGACTCGGAGAACATGCAGCCCGACTTCGAGACGCACGGCAGTCTCGGCTTCCCGCGCGGCGAGGATCGCGGCAGCCGTGCCCTAGCCGTTGCGGTCGAGGGACGCTTCGACTCGGCCTTCGCGGGGCGTCCCTCGCCGCTCCTGGACGATGCGGCCGAAGACGACGCATCCGAGGACAGCGGGCCCGACGACACCGATCCGCAGGCGATCGACCCGGAGACCGGCGAACCCGCCGAGGACAAGACCCCGGTCATCTCGGGCGTCGTGGAGACCTCGCCCGCTTCGGCTCGACTGATCCTGATCGGCTCGTCCACCTTCCTCTCCGACACCGCGATCAGTTTGGCGACCGAAGCGACCCAAAGCCGCTATCTCAAACCGCTGGAGCTGATCCAGAACGCCGTCGACTGGTCGCTGGAGGATCGGGGTCTGCTCACCCTGCGCGGACGCGGTCAGTTCAACCGACTGCTCGAGCCGGTGGGTCGCGAGGGTCGCATCTTCTGGGAGACTCTGAACTATGTCCTCGCCCTCGCCGGTCTGGCCTTGGTGTATTGGCTGTACCGACGCGCGAGGGCGCGGCGCGAGCGGGCCGACGAGGCGATTCTGGGCGCTCAAGCGCGTGCTTGATCCAAGGTTAAACCGCGTCCAGCGCGAAATGCTGACTTTCGAGTCAATTCGACGCTTGGTGCATCGACAGCCCTTAGCAGGGACGCGGTTTAAAATAGTAAACTTTTTAATATCTTAAACCGCGCCAACTCCGGCGGTCGTTAAGTTTGCCGGGGCCGTTTCCATCCGAAAACATCGCATAACGCGCCGGGTGCGGTTTAAGTTTAAGACGAGAATGACTTACATGACAGTTCAATCCGATACCGGCTGGCGTCCCGACCTGCGCGCGCCGCTCGTCGTGGGGCTGGCCGGGTTGCTGGTCCTGCAGATCCTGCTCGCCCTCGGTCTGAATCTCGGCGGCGGTCGTACACTCGTGCCGAGCGGAGCCGACACGCCGCTGCTCGGCATGACACCCGATCAAGTCCAGGGCCTGCGTATCGAGAGCGGCGACGGGACCGAGTCCGTGACCCTCGCGCGCCGCGGCGACACCTGGCTCGTTGCGGATCTGGCCGACCTGCCGGTGCAAAGCGCCAAGGTCGAGCAATTCCTAGGCGAGCTCGCCGCGCTGAAGCGCCCCCTACCGATCGCCACCAGCGACGAGGCCCGCGAGCGCTTCAAGGTCGCCGACGACACCTTCGAGCGGCGCCTGACGCTCGAAGGAGAAACGGGAACGATCGCCGGGCTTCTGATCGGCGACTCTCCCGGCTTCAAGCGTGTCTTCGCGGGTATTCCGGGGGAGCCGGGCGTCTACGAGCTGAGGCTGGCCTTGTCCGACGTTTCCGCACGACGGGACGACTGGATCGACGTGGGACTCCTGCGCTTGGAGGGCGAGCAGATCAACCGCATCGCCATGAACGATTGGATCCTGAACAAGGACGAGACGGGTGTCTGGACGCTCGCCGACAGCGATCGGCCCGTCGACGCGGAGACGGTCTCGGCCTTGATGCTGCGTATCGCCAATCTGGGTTACCGCGGCGTGCTCGGTATCGCGGATGATCCTGCCTACAATCAGCAGGATCCGCTCAACGAGCTCGAGATCGGGCTTGCCAACGGCTCCTCCAGGCACTATCGGATCTCACG
>NZ_DATITZ010000035.1:0-4673 GCF_035467215.1 Thiocapsa sp.
AGGACTACCGGGGGGAATGAGGGGGAGGGGCGGTAACAAGCGCGCGGCGTCGGTTTGCAGGCATGCGATTGCGCCCGGTGCCGGCGCGTTGCGCGGGTCGTGCACGCGCATCGAGGCGCGGAGGCCGGATCGATTGGGCTATACTCATCGGCTTTCGACGCCGTTTTAATCCCAGACCATGCAAAAGACCGACGATCTGCGCATCCGCGAAATCAAAGAAGTCCGCTCCCCGAGCGCGCTGCACCGGGAATTCCCGATCTCGGAGGCGGCCGCGGAGACCGTCTATTCCACGCGCCACGCCATTCAGCAGATCCTCCACGGTCGGGACGATCGTCTGCTGGTCGTCGCGGGTCCCTGCTCGGTTCATGATCCCCGCGCCGCGCTCGAGTATGCCGAGCGTCTCAAGATGGTTCGGGACGCGCTGAGCGATCGCCTGCTGATCGTTATGCGCGTCTATTTCGAGAAGCCGCGGACCACGGTCGGCTGGAAGGGTCTGATCAACGATCCGAATCTGGACGGCAGCTTCGAGATCAATCAGGGTCTCGGCATCGCCCGCAAACTCCTGCTGGACCTCAACAGCATGCAGATCCCGGCCGGGACCGAGTTCCTCGATCTCATCAGCCCGCAATACATCGCCGATCTGGTGAGCTGGGGCGCGATCGGCGCGCGCACCACCGAGAGCCAGGGCCATCGCGAGCTGGCCTCAGGCTTATCCTGCCCGGTGGGTTTCAAGAACGCGACCAACGGGGACGTCAAGGTCGCCATCGATGCCATCCATGCCGCGGCACGTCCGCACGTCTTCATGTCGGTCACCAAGGAAGGTCAGTCCGCGATCTTCAGCACGACCGGGAACGTCGATACCCACATCATCCTGCGCGGCGGCCAACGACCGAACTACGATACCGAGAGCGTGAGCACGGCCGCGGAGCAGATCATCGAGTCCGGCCTGACGCCCAAGATCATGATCGACTTCAGCCACGCCAACAGCCGCAAGCGTCCGGAGAAACAGATCCGGGTCTGCCAGGACGTCGCCGGTCAGATCGCGCGCGGGGATCGCGGCATTATGGGCGTCATGATCGAAAGCCACCTGGTCGGCGGTCGTCAGGATCTGGGTAGCAGCGACGGGATGGTCTTCGGTCAAAGCGTCACCGACGCCTGCATCGGCTGGGACGATACGGTGCCGATGCTGCAGGAGCTGGCCGATGCCGTGGTGCGCCGACGCGCACTCTAAACCGCGTCCAGAGCGAGATGCTAACTTTCGAGTGAGTTCGGCGTTTGGTGCATCCACGGCCCTTATCGATGACGCGGTTTAAAGCCGCTCCAGGTACCGCGTCCCGCCGAGTCGGCTGGCCTGATCGCTGATCCAGGCCGCGCGTCGTTCCAGGCGTTCCGATGGTCGGTCCAGACGATAGTGTCCGGGCGCAGGCAGCACGCCGATCAGGAGCGACGCCTCGCGCATCGTCAGCTCGCTCGCCGGCCGATCGAAATAGCGCAGGCTCGCCGCGCCGATCCCGTAGGTGTTGGGGCTGAACTGTACGATGTTCAGATAGACCTCCAGGATGCGCTCCTTCGGCCACAAGATCTCCATCAGCAGCGTGAACCAGGCCTCGAGCAGCTTGCGCGGCAGATCCGATCCCGGCCAGAGAAAGAGGTTCTTGGCCGCCTGTTGGGTGATGGTGCTGGCTCCGCGCAGGCGACCGCCGTTTCGATAGTCGGCCCAGGCCAATCGAATCTCGACCAGGTCGAAACCCCGGTGGGTCGGGAAACGCTGATCCTCGCCGGCGATGGCCGCGAGCCGCGTCGGCAGGGAGATACGATCCCAGGGCACCCAAGTCTGATGGTAGTAGGGGGGTGATTGGTCAAGTCGCCAAAGATTGTAGGCGTGCCGCAGCATGAAGGCCGATGCCGGTGGGTCGAGCCATCGCAGCGTCAAGACGAGCACGATCGTGAGCAGTACCATATTGCCGAGCCCCTTGAGCAGGAACCGGCCCACGCGCTTGAGCGGGTGTCGGTCATAGCCGATGGGCTTGATGCAAAAGACGCGCGATTGCGGCGTCGGCTCGCGTGGCGTCGCCCGGGATCCATCCTCGAATCCGGCGTCCACCCCGGTCGTCTCCGGCGCTTGTTCCTCGTCCTTCATCAATCCTCGTGGTGTGCGGCGACCGAGGCCGCAAGGCATCTGACCCCCGAACCCCGCGGTCCGGCGCCGGCCCCCGCGGGTGCGATCGGCGCCCCCGCGCCTTCGAGCATCCGGTGAACCACCGCGAAGGTCGTACAGGCGCCCGAGACGACCTCGGCCGGATCCATGCGACCGTGCGCGGGCAGGCTGTCAAGGATGCTCGCGAATCGTTTCCAGGCCGCAGAGGAGTGCTCGCCGTGGAAGTCGAGGAAACCGGCCGAGCCCAGCGCCGGACCGAGACAGCGGCGCAGATGTTTCGCGATCACCCGACCGCCGAGCGTCGCACCCTCCAGGACATAGAGACCGCCGAGCGCGGTACCCGACCCGGCCGGGGCGAGCTGCGTCGATGTGCGCGGAATGTGCGGCTGGCCCTGCTCGGCAAGATCCTCGAGGATCGCCGGCAGCTTGGGCCGAATCCCCAGGTCGTTGCGGGTCTCCTCGTCCAAGGCGTCGAGCAGGCTGCCTTCCAGGGCCGCGTAAACCCCGGCCAAGGCATGCAGATAATCGAGATAGTCCTCGCGGGTGACGCTCGGCGACGTGAGTCGGGCCATCAGGGGCAAGCGTTCGACCGCCTCATGTGTCTCGGCCGTCGCGTGGCGCAAGAGGATCGCCAGTCGCGCGGAGGTTGTCGGTCGTGTCGTGTCGTGGATGTCGTGCATGGGTTCTTCGGGCTCGCTGCGCTCTGCGCTCGCGGCCAGTCTAACACCCGTCCTTGTTCTCCCCGAAAAACACCGAACCGTCGTTCGGGAAGACATCCGGACGGCGCCCGGCCGACGAACGGTCGCGCATCCGGGTCCGCAGGCTCACGTTTTGAGCCACCCCTCGCGGCATGCTGTGGTTCCGTCCAGTGCAAACCTCGCGGAGCCGACGATGAACGCCCTTGCCGACCTCTTTGTCATCCTGTTGTGCCTTTCCGGTCTCTTCGTGATCCTGAGCCTTGTGTGCATGGTCTTCGAGCGCGTCCCCGACGAGGCCGATGGGCGGCCGCGGCGCACGCGTGTCCAGCCGCAACGCCCGGGACGCCGCTCCCGCGTGGTCCGGCCTCGACGCAAGCCCAAGCAACCTGTGACGGACGCGCCGAGTCCTTCGGTCTACCCTGCGATCGGTCGGCCGGGGCATGGCACCCGAGGGGTCCTGAGCTGACCCCCGATGACGGCTGGCGCGTTCCGGCGCGACCAGTCTCACTCGGGGGGTAGCCAATCCACCTCGAGCACGTCGGTCAGCCGCCACGGACAGTCGTCCGGGAACGCCGAGAGTCCCGTCTCCCCGACGGCGTCGGCAACCGCGTCGGCCCAGATCTCGTCCAGCCAAGTCGCGTCGCGCAACATGGCCTTGAGACTGGGGGTTCGGTCGAGTCTGGCCTTGATGGCTCGGCGCTGCTCGCGGATCGTGCGCTGCCAACTGCTGCCGCGACGCTCCGGCTGGAATGTCCACTTGAGCAGGTGCGCAAGCAGGAGCGACAGGCGACTGGCCAGCTCGCGCTGTTCACTTTTGCCCACGTCTTCGATCTCCTCTGCGAGATGCTCGAGGTCGAGTCGGTCCAATGCGCCGACCCTCAGCCAGTGCGCCTGCTGTTCGGCCCAGGCGACGATGTCGGCGTCGTAAAGGTCGGTTTTTGGCATCGGTATCTCCCGATAAAATGACGGGGCCGGGCCGAGCGCCCGGTGCCTCGATTTCAACCCGAAACGTCAGGCCGCAAGCCCGCGCCCCTGCAACTCCTTGATCTTATCCCGGACGGCGGCGGCCTGCTCGAACTCGAGGTTCTTCGCATGCTGGTACATGGTCTTCTCCAACGCCTTGAGCTTCTTGGCCATTTGCTGCGGCGTCAGGCTGGCGTACTCGATGATCTCCTCGGCGACCTTGGCGTAGTTGCGGGCCTTCATGGGCGCGCCCGGGATGGCGCCTTCCATGATGTCGGCGACCGCCTTGCGGATGGTCTGAGGCGTGATGCCCTCGGCGGTGTTGTGGAGGATCTGCTTGGCGCGGCGTCGCTCGGTCTCGCCGATCGCGCGCTCCATGGAGCCGGTGATGCGATCGGCATAGAGGATCGCCTTGCCGTTGGCGTTGCGCGCGGCCCGCCCGATGGTCTGGATCAAGGAACCCTCCGAGCGCAGGAACCCCTCCTTGTCGGCGTCCAGGATGGCGACTAGCGAGACCTCCGGCATGTCCAGCCCCTCGCGCAGCAGATTGATCCCGACCAGGACGTCGAACTCGCCGAGCCGCAGGTCGCGGATGATCTCGACGCGCTCGACCGTGTCGATGTCCGAGTGCAGATAGCGGACCTTCACGCCGTGCTCGTTGAGATACTCGGTCAGATCCTCGGCCATCCGCTTGGTCAGCGTGGTGACCAGCACACGCTCGCCGACGGCGACCCGCAGCCCGATCTCCGAGAGCAGATCGTCGACCTGGGTCAGGGCGGGGCGGACCTCGACCTCCGGGTCGACCAGGCCGGTCGGGCGCACCACCTGCTCGACGACGGCGCACGAGTGCTGGA
>NZ_DATITZ010000036.1:0-9855 GCF_035467215.1 Thiocapsa sp.
GCCTGCTCGGCGGTCTGCGCCCGCAACCGCGCCAGTTCGGCATCTTTGCTGTCGGGGCTGTCGGTTGTCGATGGCGGCTTAGACATGTTGCAAACTTACCCTCCCAGGGGATTGTTTGGCAAGCTGTCCTGAACAGTTACCCGCTGGGTTCGTACTCGGGCTGGCGCGACCATTGATCAACTCGCAAGCGCGTAGGGTGCGGTTAGGGACGAACCGCACCGTGACCCACCGTTGACGTCAGACAAGGTGCGGTTCCTGCGTCACCGCACCCTACGGCTTCGAGTCGACCCGATTGAACCGAAGCACCTTGCGGAATCCTTGTTGGCGCAATGCCGGCGCGTAGGGTGCGGTGAGGGACGAACCGCACCATGACCCACCTTTGAGGTCTTCTCTGGCGCGCGGGCGTTTGACGATCTCACGCATCCAGCCCCGCGTCTTTGCGCGCCTCGCGTCTGATCTCTTCGATGTCGAGCGGTGAGTCCTCGCCGCTGTCTTCGCCTTCGATCAGAGCCCGGCGCAGCGCTTCGAGTTGCTGTTCTCGCTCTTCGAGCAGACGCAGGCTTGCTCGGATGACCTCGCTTGCCGAGCCATAGCGACCGTTTTTGACCTGCTGCAAGATGAATCCCTCGAAGTGGTCGCCTAATGAAATACGGGTATCTTTTGACATCTGATCACCACTATTGACTCTACCAATCAATACTCTAATTCGGCATTTCCGGCACAACCAAGCCGCTTCTCCACAAACAAAGCACGTAGGGTGCGGTGAGGGACGAACCGCACCGTGATCCACCGTTGACGTCAGGCAAGGTGCGGTTCCTGCGTCACCGCACCCTACGGGTTCGACACGAACCGCACCCTGATCCTGACCGATACCGATCAGGTCGCTCTGTCGCCATCTCCCAGAAACCCAGGTCGGCCCCAGGTGTTCGTGTCCCAGGTATTCGGGTTACTGGATTGCGGCCAGGGTGTCCGCCCAATCGGCGCCGCGGGCTTCCGCCACGAACTCGCGTGAACCCTTCGTGCCGGGCTTGACATCATGTCGGGACGGAACCGGGTTGCCTTACGCATCCTGAAAACCGCGGTGTCCGAGCAGGCAATGGCCGCTCTCGATCGCGGCCATCATCGCGCGCCCGTAAGAACCCTGAAAGGTCCATGCGCCTTCATTGATCGCGCGTTGAATCGTTGCATAGTGGGCCGCTTCGTCGGGCGCGTCCTGGTTCTCGATCGTCAGGGCTTCATCCAAGGTCAACATGCTTGTTTCCTCATGGTCGGTCGGGCTTGGGGTCAATGGTCGCGGTAGGGCTCGCGCCGGTGGCCGATGTTCAGCGCCAGCAGGTCACAGCGTCCGCGATCCGTGAGCCTCCTCCTGGCTCGTGAGGCGCATTTCCCTGCTACGATAGCCGATCTCAATGACGCTGACACAATGCCAGATGACTTGCGCGCCGCCCATGACCGCAACGGCGAGGTGCTGGAGCGCATCGACATTGGCCGACGCTTCAAGAACGGTACCGAGCGGCTGGAGAAGCTCTTCGAGAGGTATACCAAGATGACCGCGCCCAAGACCTTGCCCGTAACTCCGGCCATCGTGGCACGTGGCGCAGAGCGCCACGGGGCATGCGTGACACCGCAGAGCGGGTGTCACGAGCGACTGATATTTTGGGTAGCCGGTCTTACGAGCGAGGCCCGCGCCCGAGGGTGGACGAGATCAGGCAGGCCAGCGCGTCGGGGCAGGCGGAGGCGCGGAGTCCCGGACCTAGGCGACGCGGGATGATCAAGGCCATCCAGGACAAGATCCGGGCGCGTCTGTACGAGCTCTCCAGACATGCACTGGATCAGAGCATCCGCCGGGACATCAGCATCGCGGAGTTCGAGTATGCGATGTTAGGGGCTGCGGCGATCATCGAGGACTATCCGAACGACAAGTACGGTCCGAGCTGTCTGATCCTTGGCGTTACCCATGCGGGGCGAGCCCTCCATGCGGTTAGCAGTTATCCCAGTCGACCGCTGCTGAAGGTCATCACCCTGTACGAGCCCGATCCGGCGCTGTGGATCGATGCCCGGATCAGGCGCGACGCATGATGAAGGAGCGCATGATGCAAGAGACCATGATCGAAACGACGGTGAACTACACCATCGAGTACCAAGGCCAGCTCTATCTCATCGAGCAGGTCCCCGCGCGAGTCTGCCAAGAGACGGGAGAGGAGTATTTCTCCCCGGAGACCGTCGAGCATATCCAGGCGTTGATCAAGAGCGGTCGACCGCCAGCGCGTGTGATTGGCACGCCTGTGTATCGGTATGCCTGAGCCCATGACGCATCAAGCTCGCGTGCAGCAAGTCCCTTCGGTCTCCGTCACCTACGCCGGCAACGGCAGCTCGACGACGTCCAACGAGTTGGGCATGCGCCCGATGCAGGAGCGCGCTTTCGAGAAACGCGGCGAGCAGTACCTGCTCATCAAATCACCGCCGGCCTCCGGCAAGAGCCGGGCGCTGATGTTCATCGCACTCGACAAGCTCCACAACCAGGGACTCACGCAGGCGATCATCGTGGTGCCGGAGAAGTCCATCGGCGCGAGCTTTAACGATGAGCCACTCTCCAGGTTCGGTTTCTTTGCAGACTGGCAGGTGCAGCCGCGGTGGAACCTCTGCAACGCACCGGGAGAGGACGGCGGCAAGGTGAAGTCGGTGAAGGCATTCCTGGACAGCGACGACCGGGTGCTGGTCTGCACCCATGCGACCTTCCGTTTTGCCGTGGATCAGTTCGGGGTGGATGCCTTCGACAACCGTCTGATCGCGGTGGACGAGTTTCACCATGTCTCGGCGAACCCGGACAACAAGCTTGGCGCGCATCTGGGGCAGTTCATGGCGAGGGATCAGGTGCATCTGGTGGCGATGACCGGGTCCTATTTCCGGGGCGATGCCGCGGCGGTGCTCGCTCCGGGGGACGAGGCCAAGTTCGACACCGTGACCTACACCTACTACGAGCAGCTCAACGGCTACGAACATCTGAAGCGGCTCGACATCGGCTATTTCTTCTACACGGGATCCTATGCCGACGACATCCTGAAGGTGCTCGATCCGGCCGAGAAGACCATCGTGCATATCCCGAACGTCAACTCTCGCGAGAGCACCAAGGACAAGATTCGCGAGGTCGAGCACATCATCGAGGAGCTGGGCGAGTGGCAGGGCACGGACCCGGTGACCGGCTTTCAGCGCGTGACGACGCCCGACGGCCGGGTTCTGCGGATCGCGGACCTGGTCGATGATGACCCCGCCAAGCGCGAGCGGGTGGCCGCGGCGCTGAAAGACCCGGTGCTCAACCAAGATCGCGACCATGTCGACATCATCATCGCGCTCGGCATGGCCAAGGAGGGCTTCGATTGGATCTGGTGCGAGCATGCGCTCACCGTCGGTTACCGCTCCAGCCTCACCGAGGTGGTACAGATCATCGGCCGCGCCACGCGGGATGCACCCGGCAAGACCCGGACGCGTTTCACCAACCTGATCGCCGAACCCGATGCCTCCGAGCAAGCGGTGACCGAGGCGGTCAACGACACGCTCAAGGCCATTGCCGCCAGCCTGTTGATGGAGCAGGTGCTCGCGCCCCGCTTCACCTTCGTGCCCAAGACCCCCGAGAGCGGCCCGCAAGACGGCTTTGACTACGGCGAGAAGGGCTATGATCCGACGAAGGAGAACGTCGGCGTCAACGAGGACACGGGGCAGTTCCAGATCGAGATCAAAGGTCTGGCCCAACCGAAGACCAAGGAGGCCGAGCGCATCTGTCGGCAGGATCTGAACGAGGTGATCGCCGCCTTCGTGCAGGACAAGACCACCATTGAGCGCGGTCTGTTCGACGAGGAACTGGTGCCCGAGGAACTCACCCAGGTTCGGATGGGGAAGATCATCAAAGACAAGTACCCGGAGCTTGATGCAGAGGACCAGGAGGCGGTTCGCCAGCATGCCGTCGCGGCGCTCAACCTGACCCAAAAGGCCAAAGAGGTGGCGGTGGAGGGCGATGGCGCCGGCGGTGACTCCGGGCAGGGCGACGCGGAGACGCGCAGCAACACGGCCTTCATCCAGGGCGTGCGCAAGTTCGTCATGGATGTGCGTGACCTCGACATCGATCTGATCGACCGCATCAATCCCTTCGGCGAAGCCTACGCCATCCTGGCGAAGACCATGAGCGAGGAGAGTCTGAAGCAGGTGCAGGCCATCATCGCGGCCAAGCGTGTGCAGCTCGGGCTGGAGGAGGCCCGTGATCTTGCAAAGCGGGCGCTGAAGTTCAAGCAGGAGCGCGGTCGTCTGCCCTCCATCACATCCGCCGACCCCTGGGAACGACGCATGGCGGAAGGCGTGGCCTTCCTGCAGCGCAAGACGACGGAGGCACAACAGAATGGATGAGCTCTCCGATCTGGAGCTGCTCGATGCCCTGGGTGTCGAAATCACGCCCGAGAAGCAGGCTGCCCGCACGCCGCGCGAGGAGCGCATCATCGCGGGGTTTGAAGAGATTCAGCGCTTCTACGACGAGCATGGTCGGATTCCCCTGCATGGTGAAGAGCGCGACATCTTCGAGCGCCTCTATGCCGTGCGGCTCGATCGACTGCGCGAGCTGGAGGAGTGCCGAACACTGCTCAAACCGCTGGATCATCAGGGGCTCTTGAACGCCGAAGTGCCGGAGGTGACCGAGGCGATTACAGAGGATGTCGATGATGCCGAGCTGCTCGCCATGCTCGGCGTCGATGCGGAGGCGTCGGACATCACGCAGTTGCGGCATGTGCGATCCAGCGTCGAAAAACGCGCGGCGGAAGAGGTTGCGAGCCGCCAACCCTGTGAGGATTTCGCGCATTTCAAGCCGCTCTTTGCGCAGGTGCAACAGGACCTCGACACCGGCCTGCGCAGCGCACGGCCCTTCGGCGTGAAGGCCGAGATCGAACCTGGGCGCTTCTTCATCCTGGGCGGACAGAAGGTCTACGTCGCCGAGATGGGCGAGGTGTTCATGCAGGAGTACGGGGATAGCGATGCGCGGTTGCGCGTCATCTTCGACAACGGAACCGAGAGCAACATGCTCATGCGCTCCCTGCAGCGGGCCTTAACCAAGGACGAGGCCGGACGGCGGATCACCGACCCGAATCCCGGTCCGCTGTTCGAGGGCATTGCCGACGAAGAGGATCACGCGAGCGGGACGATTTATGTGCTGCGCAGCCAGTCGGCGCTGCCGTTGATCGTGGAGAATCGGGAGTTGATCCACAAGATCGGCGTGACCGGCATGGATGTCGAGAAGCGCATCGCCAATGCCAAGCTCGACCCGACCTTCCTTATGGCAGACGTGGAGGTGGTCGCGACCTATCAGCTGTACAACATCAACAGGACCAAGCTGGAGAACCTGATCCATCGCATCTTCGGCTCGGCACGCCTGGAGATCGAGATCAAGGACCGGTTCGGGAATCCCGTGGTCCCGCGGGAATGGTTTCTCGTACCGCGGCATGTGATTGACGAGGCCGTCGAGAAGATCCGGGACGGGACAATCACCCGGTACCTCTACGACACGGCAACCGCGGCGCTCGTGGAACAATCTGGCTGAGTCGGGTGCGATCCTAGCCAACTTGCAACTGACCTTGGCTGCTTTCGGACGCGGAATCCAACGTCAACAACCAAGCCGCAGAGACGTCACCAAACACTGCGGCCATGGCCTCGGTATCCTCGATGCCGGTGCGGCGGATGCCCTCTTCGTCGTTTCGGAGTCGTGAGGGGGTGATCTGTCCGGTGGTTCGTCCAGCGAGGTCTTCGTGGCTGAGATGATGGTGTTCACGGGCGCTTCGGATGCGCTCTCCGATCAGGTGATTCCGGCTGGTATCCATGTCCGCAAATCCTCGTTTGGTGTTTGACGTGGCGAGATTAGAAGCTCCTGGACGGGCTTCGGCATTGATTCTTTCGGTCGTGAATAACGATATGTGTATTTTTCGGTTATCGTGGCGCGGCATGTAACCGCGTGACAAAGAGCTGCATCGATGCAGTCTTGTCGGTGTGAAGTGACGGGCGCGCCCCGGCGCCCGTGCATGCGACTCAGTCAGTGCTTGGCGATGCCGATCACGGTATCGAGGACCTGTGCGGGGAACCCGTCCAGGTCGCCCGCGAGTGCCGGGCGCTCATCAGCGCGCAGCCAGCCATCGTCGTGCTACGGCGCTGTCACCGCGACATTGGTCGCCCCCACCGTTGTCCCGTTCGCGGCGAAGCGCAGGAAGAGGCGGTTGTTGGCCGGATCGAAGGGGATGGGCCGACCGTTACCGAACGCCAGAACGCTGTAATACGCCGTTTGATCGGCACCGATTGAACGCGTCAGGGTGTTTCCGCAGGTCGACGAAGAGCGGATCGACCTTTGATATTGCCCGAAAGCGTAATTGTGATGGGGCCAGTATCGTACGTCGTGAACCATAAACCGCCCCCCCCAGATGACGATGTGTTGTCGCTGATCAAGTTTCCGGTGAGCACTGCGGTATCGCGCCGGCTCAGGGATATTGCTGCTGCACCTCCGCCTCTATTGTATTGGATCGTGTTGCGATCCAGGTGCACGGCACCTTGAAAAGCAACCAACAATCCGGAACCCCCACCATCCGTGCGAAGTCCATCTCGGATGGTCAGCCCCTGTACCAAGAGTGCCGCGCCCTCCGAACCCGGCTGATCTGCCTGCAAAAACAACACCTGTTCCTTACCATTGCCGGTAAGGATCGTGTTGGCCGAATCGAGATCGCGTCGGTCGCAGCCGGTCGCGTATCCGCCTAGCAGGGATAGCGCTTTTGCTTCCCTGCTGTCGTAAACGAAGCGGCCGGCATAGATCCCTCTTACGATCCGGATCTCGTCATCGCTTGGGCAGGGCGTGCGCCGGACCTCGAACGTGATCTTGCCCTGGGCTCTCGGGTCGGCGTAGACGGTGCGGGTGTCCCGGTCGTCGATGCAGGGGCCATCATGCTCACCAGGAGCTTCAACAACGGCACGGGTCGGAATCCTGCGCCATGCAACTAGAGGGCCGAATTCCGGCTGTGCGAGCCCGACGGCCGGATTGTCTGGGTGGCCGATCGCGGCTACCTGGAGTGCGACGGACGGGAACAGCCCCGGCGGCTGATCGGGCTGTCGCAGGACATCACGGAGCGAAAGGCCGCCGAAGACGCCCTTCGCGCCAGCGAGCTGCGCCATCGGACCCTGGTCGAGGCGACCAGCGCTGTGACCTGGTCATGCCCTCCCTCGGGGCACCACGTCGCCCCGCAGCCGGAGTGGATGAGATTCACCCGGCAGAGCGCCGAGCAGATGCTCGGTACCGGGTGGAGCGCGGCGGTTCATCCCGAGGACGTCGCGGCGGCTGTGCAGCGTCGGACGGACGCCGTCGCCCGCGGCGTCGCGGTCGTGAACGAGCACCGCATTCGGCGCCATGACGGGGAGTGGCGCTGGATGCGTGTGCACGCGGTGCCGATCCAGGATGTGCGGGGCGAGGTGGTCGAGACGACGGGCGGGGCATCCCCCGTGAGCGCCTCGCCGAGATCTTCGAGATGTTCTCCCAGGCGGAGCCCGGACGGGATGCCGGGCTCGGCATCGGCCTCAGCATCGCGCGCAGCCTGGTCGCGCTGCACGGCGGGACGATCCGGGCCGAGAGCGACGGACCCGGACGTGGCGCCGTCTTCACCGTCTCGCTGCCCCTCTGCAACAGTCTCCCGGCACAGCCCGGACCACAGGAGACAACGGACGCCGACGCCGTTGCGAAGCGCCGTGTCTTGGTGGTCGACGACGACCGCGACATCGTCGAGAGCCTGCGAATGCTCTTCACCCTGCTGAAGGCCGAGGTTCGGGTCGCCTACGACGGGGCCGAGGCGCTGCGCGTCTGCGCGGACTGGTAGCCGACCCACATCTTGATGGACTTACGCATGCCCGTGATGGACGGCTACGAGGCCGCCCGCCGGCTGCGTGCCAACCACCCCGGCCGAGCCTTCCGCCTGGTCGCCATCACGGGCTGGGGCCAAGACCAGGACCGGCAGCGAACGCTGGAAGCGGGTTTCGACCAATACCTCGTCAAGCCGGTGGGCGTTGCGGAGCTGAAGAGCGTCCTCGCCAGCTAGGTCGAGGCGTCTGCAGCGCCTCTGTCCCGCGATGAAGACCGTTCGCTGCGCGGCGATCTTTACGACGGCTGCAACCCCTCAGGTGGTGCGGCCGTCTCGGCCTCTTGCCGCCGCGATGATCGCGTTCAATCCGGTGTCAAGGCCGGAAAGCTCAGCCGGACCTCGGTGCCCGTCTGCGGATCGGAGGCGAGGCGCATCTGCCCGCCGTGCTGATCGACCAGACGCCGCACGATGGCGAGGCCCAGTCCGGTCCCGTTGGTCTTGGTGCTGAAGAAAGGCTCGGTGAGACGCGCGAGCAGGTGCGCCGGGATCGGCTCGCCGCCGTTGTGCACGCGCAGCAGGATGCGCTGCTCCGGCCTTTGTTCCTCGATGTGCCAGGTCACCGGCGTGCCTTCGGGTGCGGCCTGACAGGCGTTGTCGGTCAGGTTGACGAGGATCTGCCGCAGGCGATCCTGGTCGGCGAGGATGTATGCGGCTGTCGGTGTCGAGGCAAGGCGGAGCGGGTGTCGTCGCTCGCCGTCGTCATAGCCCGCGACGAAGTCGGCGAGGGTGGAGACGACGTCGACGGCCTGCAGATTCAGACTCAGCGGCTTGGCGTAGAGGAGCATGTCGTCGAGCAGACGCCGCATCCGCTCGGCCTCGCCCGCGCCCAGCGCGATGCGCCGCTGCGCGCGCTCGTCCAGTGCCAGTCCGGCGAGCGACTCCAACGCCATGGACACCGTCGTGAGCGGGGTGCGCAGCTCATGGGCGATGCCCGAGGCGAACTCCCCGATGGCGGCCAGGCGGCCTTGCTCGGCGAAGCGGGCGGTGCGCCCGAACGCCTGGGTCAAGAGCTGTGCGATGTTGCCCAGGAGACGTCGCCGCGCGCCATCGAAGCCCTCGGGACGACGGGTCGCGAACACCACCACCGCCGGGACGGGCGTCTGCGTCTGTGCGGTGAGCGGCAGGAAGATCGCGTCACGCATGCCGAGCGCGACCAGGTGACCGAGAAACTCGTAGGCCGGATTCTCGCGCACCCGTGCGACGGCATCGGCGACATGGAGGGGCGCGGCGTCGGCCAGCGCGGATTCCAGGAGCGTGCCCTGCAAGCGGTAAAGCCGTCGATCGCTCGACTGCGGCCTGCCGTCCAGCCAACCGGTCTCGACATGCGCGTTGGCGCGGGCATCGTCGATGAAGACCACCCCGATCCAGTCGAACCCGAGCAGATCTCGAAACTCGCCGCTCAAGAACCCGACCAGCTCGTCGTCTTGCAGCGCATCATGGCGGGAAATGAATTCCTCATGGGTCTCAAACAGCGCCGGATCGTTCGCGGCGGCTGATAGATATTTGCGCAGGATGAGCGAGCAATGGACCGCGGCTTCGCGGGCGCTGTCCGTGGTGGTGCCCGCCAATGCGGCGATGGCCTCGGCGAAGGCTGCGTTGCGGAGCGTGAGCGGATTGATCGGCGGCTTTTTCCTTCTCAGGAAAAACCACGCTGCGAGAACGACGATCACGAGGACCGCGGCAGCCGCGATGCACCACGGCCAGAGTCCGTATTCCGGGATCAGCAGGTCCGGGGAGGCTGGTTCCATCAGTTCTAGTCCGCTGGTCTTCTCGCTCATCGGATTTATCGGGAGCGTTTGCGGCTGCGGCGCTTGAGCAGGCGGTGGAGTTCCGCCAGCGTATCGCAATGGGTGGTGAGCTCCGCGTTGTCGATGCCGTGTTTCCGGAGCACGGAAGTGACGCCATCGTGCTGGCGGCTCATGAGTTTGGC
>NZ_DATITZ010000037.1:0-2927 GCF_035467215.1 Thiocapsa sp.
GAACTCTCGGCGGATCCGCTCGATCCGGCCTTCCGCGCGCTGTGGGCAGCCTCCGGAAACGCCCATGCCCTCGCGCCCGTCTTCGGCGGCTACACCGCCAACACCGAATTCGAGATCCTCTGCGGCTTCCCCGTGGAGCGCGACAACGTCTTCTTCGAGGGCGGACTGCGCAACGACGTCCCCTGTCTGCCGCGCCATCTGGCAAGCGCCGGCTACCGGTCCTTCGCATCGCACCCCAACGCGGCGTCCTTCTGGAATCGGGTCAATGCTTACCGTCGCATCGGCTTCGACACCTATTGGTCCGACAGCGATTTCGCCCTCGACGACATGAACGAGGTCTTTCTGAGCGACGCCTCGATCTATCGTCAGGTGCTCGAGCGGCTCGGAACGGAGATTCAAGGGCCGACACCGATCTTCAACTATGTGCTGACCTATTTCGGACATCTTCCCTATCCGCTCAACGCGCAGCGCCCGAACGTCGTCAGCGCCGCAGAGGGACACGCGACGGTGGAGGCTTACGCCAACACGATGCACTACAAATCGCGTGAGCTGATGGACTTTCTGCACGAGCTGAGACAGCGCGACCCGGACAGCCTGATCGTCCTTTTCGGCGACCATCTGCCCGCGCTCGGCAACCAGTTCGGCGGCTTCCGCGAATCCGGACTGCTGGCGGCGAACCGCGCTGAGTTCAGCGACACGATGTTCCGAACGCTGGTCGCCACGCCCTTGATCCTGATCGACGGACGACGCGGCGTCGTGAAGACCGGCGACCTGCCCTTCTACCAACTCCCCGGACTCCTGCTGCGTCTCTTGGGGGACCAGCGTCCCTCGATGATGGCCCTCACCGCCCCCGAGTCCGGCTCACCGGTGATCCGCCCGCTCCCCGGCATGCACTTCGCCGACGACGGCGAAACGTTGACCACTTGCCGCGATTTCACTGACCCATCCGCCGTCTGCGCAAGCTCCACCGCCCGGCTTGCAGCACTGCGCGTCATCGGTCGCGACATCTTCGGCGGCGCCCAACACGCGTTGCGCCGCCTCGAGCCCACGCCCGGATTCCGGGCCGCCGCCTCCGCCTCGCACCCGGATGAGCTGAAGCCCAAGCTCTGATGCCGCCGCGACGGGTGCAGGATACGTCCATCGCGAGGCGCGGAAGATCAATCCGCGCCATGACCCAAGCCGGGGCCGTCGAACCCGACAGATCGCGCGGCAATCCATTGCGCCCGCGCGTGTCTAATCGTCGTTAGAATGATCCTCGCCGAACCCGCATCCTGTCCTGCCGCCGCAGGCGGGTTGGCAGCCTTTGGCGATACCGGAGATGTCGACGATGAACTACACCGAGATCATGGACGCGCTGGGCCGGGCGAGTCTGTTCGAGCTCTATCGCTTGAATGCAGCCATCAGCAACCAGCTCGACGATCCGAAGCGCATCCATGCCGTGAAGCAGGCACTGCGTGTCGGTCAGACGGTGCGTTGGTTCGACCATGTCGAGAACAGATTGCAGGAGGCCAAGCTGCTGCGGATCAACCGGACCCGTGCGGAGGTCGAGAATCTCGGTGACGGGACGCGGTGGAGTATCCCCTTCCATCAGATCGATCTGGACGGCGAGGACGTGACGATAGCCACGCAGAGGCGCCAAGCGGTCGACCGCAATCGTCTGAGCGTCGGCGATCGGGTCGCCTTCAAGGATCGCGAGGGAAATGAGCGGTTCGGTCAGGTGGTGAAGCTGAATATCAAGACCGCGTCGGTGCAGGTCGGTACCGTCCGCTGGCGGGTGGGCTACGGGCTCTTGGCGCCCGTGATCGACGGCGCTCTCGGCGAGCTCGTCGACGACCCGCTCGCGCTGCCGGGCGTCTGGAGCCGAGTCGACCCATGACGCAAGAGGTGCGGATCGGTGTCGGCGGCATGACCTGTGCGTCCTGTGTGGCGCGGGTGGAGCGCGCCATCACCCGTGCGCCGGGCGTGGCCTCGGCGACGGTGAACCTCGCCGCGGGGACCGCAATCGTCCACTTCGATGAGGCGACCGTGCCGGCCCTGCTCGATGCGGTGCGCGGCGCCGGTTACGAGCCGGTGGTCGAGTCGGTCACCCTGGGCGTCGGCGGCATGACCTGCGCGTCCTGTGTGGCGCGCGTGGAGCGGGCGATTCAGGCCGTGCCCGGCGTCATCGAGGCGAGCGTCAATCTCGGGACCGAATCGGCGACCGTCAGCTATCTCCCCGCCACGGTGAGCCCCGAGCGCATCGCCCAAGCGATCCGCGCGGCCGGGTACGAGCCGGCCGCGCCCGAGCAACGGGCGGAGACGGACGAGACGCGCAAGGCGTACGAGCTGCGCCGACTCGCACGTGATCTGCGCGTCGCCGCATCTCTGACCCTGCCGTTGCTGCTGATCAGCATGGGGCCGATGGTCGTGCCTGGGCTCCATGCCCTCATGGACAGGCTGGCACCGATGAGCATTTGGGCCTGGCTCGAGCTGGTGCTGGCGACCCCGGTGCTCATCTGGTCCGGGCGACGCTTCCTCGCACGTGGTCTGACCGAGCTTCGTCATCTGAGCCCGGGCATGGACAGCCTGGTCATGCTCGGCAGCGGCGCGGCCTATCTCTACTCGCTCCTGGCACTGACCCTGCCGGGGATGTTTCCCGCAGGGACGGTGCATCTCTATTTCGAGGCCGCCGCGGTCATCGTCACCCTGATCCTGCTCGGGCGTTATCTGGAGGCCGTCGCCAAGGGGCGCACCTCGCAGGCCATTCGACGTCTGGTGAACCTCCAGCCCAAGACCGCCCGTATCGTCGGCCCCGACGGCGAGACCGAGATCCCCGCCGACGCGGTCGTTCCGGGCGACGTCATCCAGGTGCGCCCGGGCGAGCGCATCCCGGTCGACGGCACCCTGACCGAGGGCGGCAGCCGGGTCGACGAATCCATGATCAGCGG
>NZ_DATITZ010000038.1:0-1834 GCF_035467215.1 Thiocapsa sp.
ACCGGGGTGATCAGTGCGGGAAACGCGCGGGTAATCATCGCTAAATAATTCGGGAATCGGCCGGTGAAACAAAGTGAGCGACAACACGGCCTACATCCGCATGCACTACCAGAAGACCTGGGAAGGCCAGCTGATCACCCAGATCCGGTTGGAACATGTGGTTTGGGGCGAGCTGCTCTGGGCCGCGACCCTGGGGGCCGCCTATGCCCTCATCGTGACGCTGGTCTTGGCGGGCTTCACCCTGGTTGGATGGCTGGATCTCAACTGGACCGGTGCGCTGCTCGCCCTGCCGCTGCTGTTTCTCGCCTCGCTGGCGTTTGCAACCCTGGGCCTGCTCTTCACCGCGATCGTGCCCAGCATCGACCACATGAACATCCCCTTCTTCCTGGTGATCATGCCGCTCGGATTCGCCAGCAGCACCTACTTCCCGATGGAGAGCGACTCGCCTTGGACGCTCGCCTGGTTGACCCTGAACCCGCTGCATCACCTCGCCGAGGGCACGCGGCTGGTCCTGGTCAACGGCGAGATCAGTGTCCATCTCGCGGCAGCCTTCGGGCTCTTTGTGCTGATGATCCTGATCTTGGTGCCGATCGACTATCGGCTGCTGCGACAGAGGGTGTTGGGCGAGGGCTGATCGCGCCGTGCCTTGGCGGAGGGATCAGTAGCCGCTACACTCATGTCGTGTTCGTACCGTCGTCCCCGGCATGGAGACGCACCGCCGGGATGCGGCCGGACTCCGCCACCAACCAAGTAGGTGCCGACATGCAGGTCATCGGGAAGCAACCCGGGTTCACGCTGATCGAGGTCATGATCGTCGTCGCCATCCTGGGCATCCTGGCGGCGCTCGCCGTGCCTCAGTATCAGACCTTCATCACGCGGGCAAAGATCGGCGAGGGGCTGGTGCTGCTCGGCCCGGTCAAGCTTGCGGTGACCGAATATCATGCCTCGCACGGCCGTCTGCCGAACGCGACCAATTGGCTGACCTTGCTCCGAGAGTTGGGTTTGAGCGTCGACACCGACACGGGCGCGGCATCCGGCAGCTCTGTCAAGCGGATCTGGTGGAACAATACAGAGCAAGAGATTCGTATCCGCTACGGATTCGATCCCATCGACGATAAGCTCGTCGCGTTGCGAGCCGATTTCACGCCGTCGGGTCACGCGATCTGGACCTGCTACGCGCCCCGAACGGATGGCGTACCCGTCAGGTATCTGCCCTCGACCTGCCGAGGCTGACCGCCTCGGCCTCGATCTCCCGATACGCCGCAGCCAGGCGCTCGGCCCATGCGTCGATCTGTGCCGTCGTGCGAAGCCCGTCGTTGCGGATCTCGATCATGACGGCGTGCAGCCCGCGGCCTTCGCCATGCACGGGGACCGAATAGTCGATGGCCTCCTCGATCGGATAAGGCTGGTTGTCGCCGACGATGCCGTCCACCCGGTGAGCGAGGGCCGTCGACATGAGGGCCGCGAAGCGCCGGTCGCGCCAGTGCGAGACACCGACGGGCCAGGGCCTCTGTTCGCCGTTCAGGGTCGGCGTGAAGCTATGGATACTGAGCAAGAGGCTCGGGCGATGCGAGCGGGCGTCCAAGAGTCGATCGATGGCGCCGTGGTAAGGCCGGAACAAGGTCTCGACGCGGGTTACGCGCGCCTCGGCGTTCAGCCCGAGATTTCCCGGGACGGGCACGCCGGCACTCTGCTCCGCTATCGATGCGCTGTTGGCGAGGGGACGGTTGCAGTCGATCACCAGACGCGAATAGCCGCTCGACACCAGCGGCGCATCGAGATACACCGAGAGCCGAAGCGCCACCTCCGCGGCACCCGGATCCCAACCGATATG
>NZ_DATITZ010000039.1:0-4160 GCF_035467215.1 Thiocapsa sp.
CGTGATGGGCATCGTGCGCCCCGGTCGTGTCGGACCTCTGGAGATGGATCCGGATGTAAGGCTTCGGGCGTGGACGAACATCTCAACGGGAAAACAAACGACAGGCCGAGGGCTCGCGCGATCCACTGGCGGGGGTTGCCCGTCTTTCAATCACCCGATCCGAGACCCTCGCAGAAGCGGCGGTAGCGGAGCATGGTGGCTGGGCCGCGATGTCGATCAGGTCAGCCGGAGAGGAGTCTCACCATCTTCAGGAAGAAGAGTTGTGGGCACGGAGTGCAGGAGTCAGTTTCGGTAACCCCGATCCGGTGCCCCGCCGGCCATAGGCACAGCACGGGCACAGCCTGGGCACATGGCCCAAAACAGCATCTTCAGGTCAGTGTGCCCGGGATCTGGGCAGGAATCAGGGACGTTGTCGCGAAGTAAGACTTCAGGTTTCCGATGGCAGGAAACGATCGGCGTAGGCCGGTCGCGCGCCGAAGCGGTAAGTACTTGAAAAAGCTTTGAATTGGCGCGCCCGACAGGATTCGAACCTGTGACCCCAGCCTTCGGAGGGCTGTACTCTATCCATCTGAGCTACGGGCGCTTTGACAACTTTTGACTTCTAGCCTCGTGGCTGTCCGGAGCAATGATTCCTAGCTTCGGAGGGCTGTACTCTATCCATCTGAGCTACGGGCGCTTTGAGGGGTTTCGCTGTCCGGAGTGTTCCGATTCAAGATGCAATCTTGAGATCCGGTTCGGCGAAGACCCAAAAGGATACTGCGATCCGCCGCGGTCGTCCATGCCGATCTTGCGCTCGGATCGAGCGTGCCCCCGGCCGTTGGTCGACCCATCCGAGCTTAGTCGACGTCGAGCATGCCTTTGAGCGCATGCAGATGGCTTAGTCCACGCGCCTTGCGGTTTTCGGGGGTCTCGTCGCGTGTATTGTCCCAGCGCAGCTGATCTTTCGGCAGCTCCGCGAGGAAGCGGCTGGGCTCGCTGGTCACCCACTCGCCGTAGCGTTTGCGCCGACGGGTGAGGGTGAAGGTGAGCGTGCGCTGTGCGCGGGTGATGCCGACATAGGCGAGGCGGCGTTCTTCCTCGATGGTCTCTTCCTCGATGCTGGTGCGGTGCGGGAGCAGCTCCTCTTCCATGCCGACCAGGAAGACGTGGGGGAACTCCAGTCCCTTCGCAGCATGCAGGGTCATGAGACTGACCCGGTCGCCGCCTTCGTCCTCGTCCTGGCGCTCCATGACGTCCATCAGGGTGAGATGGGTCGCCATCTCGGCGAGTGTCTTCTCCTGCAGCTCGCCCTTCTTGAGTGCGCCGAGCCAATCGAGCAGATCGGTGATGTTGGCGTAACGGCGGTCGGCAACTGCTTGACTGGAGGCATGCTCGCGCAGCCAGGAGGCGTAGTCGATCGTCTCGACCAGCGTGCGCATGGTCCCGACGGGGTCGCTTTCGCCGCGTCGGGCATGCTCGGAGACCAGTGCGCTGAAGGCTTGAAGGCGCTCGCGCTGGCGCTCGCTCAGGTGCTCGCCCAGCCCCAGCTCGCCGCAGGCATCGAGCAGATGGATCTCGCGCTCGCGGGCATAGTTGGCGAGCTTCTCCAGGGTCGTCGGGCCGATCTCGCGCCGCGGGGTGTTGACGATGCGCAGGAAGGCGGCGTCGTCCTGCGGATTGGCGATGAGGCGCAGGTAGGCCATCAGGTCCTTCACCTCGGCGCGGGCGAAGAAAGACGTCCCGCCGCTCAGGACATAGGGCACGTTGTGCTCGCGCAGGGCCTTCTCGAACGGGCGCGCCTGATGGTTGCCGCGATAGAGGATGGCGATGTCGCCGAACTCGGCCCCTTCGGCGAACTTCAGGTGCAGGATCTCGGAGACCACCTGCTCGGCCTCGTGACCCTCGTCCTTGCAGTGCAGGACGCGCGGCGGCTCACCGGGGCCGTGCTCGCTCCAGAGCCGCTTTTCGAAGACGTGCGGGTTGTTCGCGATCAGGGTGTTGGCGAGTCCGAGGATGGTCGCGCTGGAGCGGTAGTTTTGCTCCAGCATGATGACCTTCAGATGCGGATAGTCGGTCTGCAGCCGGGCCAGATTCTCGGGCCGCGCGCCGCGCCAGGCGTAGATGGATTGGTCGTCGTCGCCGACCACGGTGAAGGCTGCACGCGGGCCGACGAGCCGGCGGACCAGGTCGTATTGCGCCCCGTTGGTATCCTGGTATTCGTCGACCAGCAGATAACGGATCCGTCCTTGCCAGGTCTCGCGCAGTTCCGGGTGCTCGGCGAGCATCCGTGCCGGACCCAGGATGAGGTCGTCGAAGTCGACCGCGTTGTAGGCTCGCAGACTGCGCTCGTAGTCGGCGTAGAAGCCGGCAAGTCTGGCCTCGAAGTCGTCCTCCGCACGGCTTTCGGCCTGCGCGGGGTCGATCAGGTCGTTCTTCCAGCGCGAGATGCGGTGTTGGATCGCGGCAGGACTGAAGGCATCGCTCCCTTTGGTATGGCGCAGGTGCTCCTTGATCAGTGCCTCGGCGTCTTGGGCATCGAGCAGCGAGAAGCGCGGACGCAGTCCGGCGCGCTCGGGGTGTCGGCGCAGCATGTCGAGCCCCAGCGTATGGAAGGTGGAGATCGTCAGGCCACGGGTCTCCGCACCCCTGATCCGACTGCCGACGCGCTCGCGCATCTCGCGTGCGGCCTTGTTGGTGAAGGTCAGTGCGCAGATGTGGCGCGGCGAGATCCCGCCTTGATCGATGAGGTGTGCGATCTTGCGGGTGATCACGCGGGTCTTGCCCGAGCCGGCGCCGGCCAGGACCAGGAGAGGCCCGGCGGTGTAGTGCACCGCCTCGAGTTGTCGGGGGTTGAGTCCGGTCATGCGGGGTCCTGTGGCGTGAAGACGACCCGGTCCGCGTATGGCTCGAGGTGGCCTCCGGTTCGGGTCGACAAAGATACCCGATCGGCATCGCTCGAGCGCATGTCCGGATGAGGTAATCCGGGAGCGTTCGTACTACCATGCAGGTCTTTCAATCGACGGTGAGATGGTGGTCCCGTGACGAAGACGATCCTGCTGACGATCCCGCTGATGCTCTGCCTCGGGACGGCGCCCGCGCAAGAAGAGCAACCGCCGGCCCCCGGCGGAGGCTTTCTGGAGGCGCCGACGGTGATTCCCTCTCCGATCACCGGCGAGCCGGTGGAGCCCGAGATCACCATCATCGAATCCGGCGACGATGTCGTCTACGAGTACCGAATCCGCGGGGTGCTCTACATGGTCCGGATCCAACCCCAGTTGGGACCGCCCTACTATCTCTTCGACACCAACGGCGACGGCATTCTGGACATGCAGGAGAATGCGGCGAACAACGTCTCGATCCCGCAGTGGGTTCTGTTCGAGTGGAATTGAGGTCGGACCGAGTCGCGTTCTCCCCGACATGTCGAACTTAACTGGGCGGGCATGCGCGGTGCCGATGGACGACGCCGTTCAGGCCGCTCCGGTGCATCGCCCGAGTGGCCTGTTTCTCGCTGAGCCCGACACGTGGAGCCCCGTATGAAGAACGATCCCCGGCCGGGCCCTCGGGCGCGCCTGCTCGGTATCGCCGATCGGATCGACGCCGTCGTCCGAGAGATCGGCGAGTGGACGGCTTGGCTCTCGCTGGCGATGGTGCTGATCACCTTCGCCGTCGTGGTGCTGCGCTATGCCTTCGACATCGGCTCGATCGCACTGCAGGAGTCGGTGACCTACATGCATGCCGTCCTCTTTATGCTCGGCATCGCCTATACGCTGGGGCGCAACGGCCATGTGCGGGTCGATATCTTCTACGAGCGTCTCTCGCGTCGCGCGCGTGCTCGGGTGGATCTGATGGGGACGCTCCTGCTGCTGATCCCGGTTTCCATACTGATCATCTGGCTCGGTTGGGCCTATGTCGCCGAGTCCTGGCGTGTGCAGGAGGCCTCGCGCGAGGCGGGCGGCATCCCGGCGGTCTATCTCCTCAAGACCCTGATCCTGATCATGCCGATCCTGCTGTTGGCGCAGGGCCTATCCAACGCGCTGCGCAATCTGCTTTTTCTGTCGGGGATGGAGGAGGCGTTGCCGCCTTCGGACGGAGGTGTCGGTCGTGCATGAGCTGATGCCTGTTCTGCTCTTCGCGGGTGTCGTCGTCACCCTGCTGGCCGGATACCCGGTCGCCCTCTCCTT
>NZ_DATITZ010000040.1:0-11891 GCF_035467215.1 Thiocapsa sp.
TGCGTTTGCTCCAAAGAGCGCCTGGAAAAGCTGCGCGAGGATCAGATGGCGCAGCGTCTGAAGCCGCGCTACGACGGCCATTGTCGCGGCCACGAGGTCGATCCGAGCGAGCCGCACGTCATCCGCTTCAAGAACCCCGCCGACGGCGTCGTGGTCGTCGACGACATGATCCGCGGGCGGGTCGTCTTCGCCAATGCCGAGCTGGACGACTTGGTCATCCGGCGCAGCGACGGTGCGCCCACCTACAACCTGAGCGTGGTGGTGGACGATTCGGATATGGGCATCACCCATGTCATCCGCGGCGACGATCATCTGAACAACACGCCGCGGCAGATCAACATCCTGCGTGCGCTCGGCCATGAGCCGCCGCGCTACGCCCATGTGCCCATGATCCTCGGCGACGACGGTGCGCGTCTGTCCAAGCGTCACGGTGCGGTGAGCGTCATCGCCTATCGCGATCAGGGCTATCTGCCCGAGGCCCTGCTCAATTATCTGGTCCGTCTCGGGTGGTCGCACGGCGATCAGGAGCTCTTCTCCGTCGAGGAGATGATCAAGCTCTTCGAGATCGGCGACGTCAACAAGGCGGCTTCCTCCTTCAACACCGACAAGCTCGATTGGCTGAATCAGCAGTATCTGCATCATGCCGATCCGGCGCGGATCGCCCGTCTTCTCAGTCCGCACATGGGCCGGCTCGACATCGATCCCGCAACCGGCCCCGATCTGATCGAGGTCGTCAAGGCTCAAGCCGCGCGCGCCAAGACCCTGACCGAGCTGGCCGAGATCAGCGCCTTCTTCTATCGCGACTTCGAGACCTTCGACGAGGCGTCCGCCAAGAAGCATCTGCGTCTGGTGGCCCGCGAAGGGCTCGAACGCTTGCGCGCGGCCTTCGAGCTGATGGCCTACGAGGATTGGACGCTCGAGGGACTCAAGCACGTCGTGGAAGGAATCGCCGAGGAGCTGGGGACCAACATGGGCAAGGTCGCCCAGCCCCTGCGCGTCGCTATCGTCGGTCGCGCTGCCTCGCCCGGCATCGACGAGACCCTGCGGCTGGTCGGCAAAGACGCGACGCTGCGTCGTATCGACAAGGCGCTGGCCTATATTGCGGCGCGCGGCGGAAACGAGTCGTCTTGAGACCCGCGTAGGGAAAGACATCCGCATCACCCCGCATGCGGGGCGATGCGGCGCGTGGGTGCGTCCGAGGGTTTCGGCGGCCCCGCCATCAAAAAACCAATCGGGAATCAAGGTATGTATATCGCCATGGTCAGCGCCGAGTGTGCGCCGATCGCAAAGGCAGGCGGGCTCGGTGATGTCGTGCACGGGCTCTCGCGCGAGCTTCTCGCGCTCGGGCAAGAGGTCGAGGTCTTTTTGCCGGGGTATGATTCGCTGCGCCACGATCTGATCGAGGGGCGCCGCGAGGTCTGCCGAGGGTTGCGCGTCCCCTATTTCGATCGGTGGATCGACTGTCGCGTCGACTCGGGCGAGGTCGACGGGATCACCTGCTTCTTCATCGAGGCCGACTCGCCCCATCGGTTCTTTCAGCGCGGGCGCATCTACGGCGAGGCCGACGATGCGGACCGCTTCGCCTTCTTCTGTCGGGCCGTGCTGGAATTCATGCTGACCTCGGGCAGGCGTCCGGACGTGATCCACTGTCACGATTGGCAGACTGCGCTGGTGCCCGTCCTCCTGTTCGAGATGTACCAGCGGCTCGGTCTGACCGATGCGCGTGTCTGCTACAGCCTGCACAACGTCGGCTATCAGGGCGTCGTGGGCGAATCCATCCTGCGTCAGGTCGGCCTGGATCCGGCGCGGCTCATGACGCCGGACCGCCTCCAGGATCCGGCGAATCCGCGCGCCGTGAATCTGATGAAGGGCGGCATCGTCTTTTCCAACTTCGTCAACACGGTCTCGCCGCGCTATGCCTGGGAGATCCAGAACACCGAGCAGGGGATGGGGCTGCAGGGTGTTCTGAAGACCCATGACCGTAAGTTCGGCGGTGTACTGAACGGCATCGACGATGCGGGCTGGAACCCCGCGACCGACCTCCACATCCCCGAACCCTTCGATGCCGACCGGCTCGACGGCAAGGAGGTCAATCGCCGGGCCTTGCGGGATTATTTGGGTCTCGTTCAGGACGAGAAACCCATCGTGGCCGTCGTCAGCCGACTCGATTATCAGAAGGGCGTGCATCTCCTGCGTTTCGGTATCGCGCATGCGTGCGCGCTCGACTGCCAGCTCGCGCTCCTCGGGGCCGCGCTCGATCCGGTCGTCGCCGAGCAGTTCCGGCGACTCCAGGAGGACACCGAGGGTCACCCGGATTGCCGCCTGGTCCTTGCGTATGACGAGGAGCTGTCCCATCTCATCTACGCAGGCGCTGACATGATCCTCATCCCGAGCATCTATGAGCCCTGCGGGTTGACCCAGATGATCGCGATGAAATACGGCGTGGTCCCGATCGCACGGCGGGTCGGCGGGCTCGCCGATACGGTCTTCGACGCCAACTACTCGGATCGTCCCTTCGAGGAGCGCAACGGCTATCTCTTCGACGACCTGACCGAGTCCGCCCTGGCCGCCGCCATGGAGCGTGCGATCGATCTGTGGCGGAATCACCCCGAGTATTTTCGCCAGCTGCAGATCAACGGGATGCGTGTCGACCGCTCATGGGGCCGACCGGCACGCCAGTACCTGGACATCTACAGCCACATCCGAGTGCACTGAACCGAAGATGACTCCGCGACTCTCACCGACCCCCGCACCCTCCGTGCCCTTGGACCTGACGGCCCTACGCGCTCAGTTTCCGATCCTCGCAACCCGGGTGCACGATCAGCCGCTGGCCTATCTGGACAATGCCGCGAGCACGCAGCAGCCGCTGCAAGTCATCCAGGCGGTGAGCGACTATCACCAGCAATACCACGCCAACATCCATCGCGGCGTCTACCAGCTCTCGCGCAACGCCACCCGGATGCACGACTACGCGCGCGAGATCGTCGCGCACTTCCTGCACGCCGCCGAGCCGGTCGAGTGTCTCTTCACGCGCGGGACGACCGAATCCATCAATCTGGTCGCCGCCTCCTGGGGTCGGGCCAATCTGAAGCCGGGCGACGAGATCATCCTCTCCCATCTGGAGCATCACTCCAACATCGTTCCTTGGCAGATGATCTGCGAGGCAACGGGTGCCCGCATCCGGGTCATCCCGATCGACGATGCCGGCGAGCTCGACATGGACGCCTATCGTCGTCTGCTCTCCTCGCGCACCCGGCTGGTCGCGGTCAACCACGTCTCCAATGCACTCGGCACCATCAATCCGATCAAGACGATCATCGAGGAGGCCCATGCCGCAGGAGCACTGGCCCTGATCGACGGCGCCCAGTGGGTCGCCCACGGCGCGACCGATGTCCAAGCACTCGATGCCGATTTCTACGCCTTCTCCGGACACAAGCTCTACGGGCCGACCGGCATGGGCGTGCTCTACGGGAAACGCGGCCTGCTCGAGGCGATGCCGCCGTACCAGGGCGGCGGCGACATGATCGAGCAGGTCACCTTCGAGAAGACGACCTACGCGCACCTGCCGAATAAGTTCGAGGCCGGCACGCCCCATATCGCGGGTGCGGTCGGACTGGCCGCAGCCATTGAGTGGCTCGAAGGGGTCGGATTCGAGCGGATTGGCGCGCACGAGCAGTGTCTCCTGCGCTCGGCCACCGAGCGCCTTTCGGCGATCCCCGGTCTCGAGATCAAGGGCACCGCCCCGCACAAGGCCGCCGTGGTCTCCTGGGTCATGGTCGATCCACCGATCGGTACACTGGATATCGGCATGCAGCTCGATCTGCGCGGCATCTGTATCCGCACCGGACACCATTGCTGCCAGCCACTGATGGACCGCCTGGGCATCGCCTCGACCGCACGGGCCTCCTTCGGTGTCTACAACACCGAGGCCGAGGTCGAGCGGCTCGCCGGTGCGCTCGCCGAGATCGTCTCCGCGGCTCGCGACGCGTCAGCCAGGAAGGGGTCGGCCGCAACGCCTCCCGCGGAGATCCTCTATCCGGCAGCGGTCGCCGACTCGCCCGAGTCGGCCGCCGCGGAGATCGCCGAGATCTTCGAGCTTCTGCCCGATTGGCCGATGCGCCATCAACAGATCATGGATCTCGGCGAGCGTCTCACACCCATGCCGGATGCCCTGAAGACGCCGGAGACCTTTGTGCCCGGCTGCCAGAGCCGCGTCCACCTGGCGGCCCGCGTGCGTCCCGGTTCGCAAGACGTCATCGAGTTCCTCGCCGACAGTGACGCCAACATCGTCCGCGGCCTGATCGCCCTCCTGCAGCAGCTCTACTCCGGCCAAAAAGCCGGCGCCATCCTCGCCTTCGACGCACAAGCCTTCTTCAATCGCCTCGGTCTCGACGAGCACCTCAGCATGACCCGCCGCAACGGTTTGGTCGCCATGGTCGAGCGGATTCGGCAGATCGCGGCGGGGTTGGGGCTTTAGCTTTCTGCCGCCAGCCGCCAGCCTCCAGCCGCCGGCCTTCAGCTATCAGCCGTCAGCTTCGGGCCTCCGGGTCGAGGTCGGGGGATCGACTCTCCAGGCACGTTTCAGTTTTCGGTGAGAAGCTCGACGTGCGCTCCGGCGAGATCTGAACAGAAATTTGGCAGTTTCCCGTCCTGAAGAAAACTCGAAGCGATCAGCATCCTATCGCCGCATATAGATGTTTGACGGGGATGACAAACCACACACTTTTCCACGCCTCACGGCGCCTTCCCTCTAACGAATCCCGCGAAATCCGCTCCACAAAGCTGAGAGCTGAGAGCTGAGAGCTGGAGGCAGGCGGCAAAAACCCAGCCATGCCCCCATCGCTCATGTGTCAAATCTTGTTGACATTGCCAAGCGTCAAGCTAATATGACACTTGGGATGACATGTAAATCCCGTGGTATTTGGATGTATCGCGCCGAACGGGCCGCTCCCGCTCCCGCTTCGGTGTTCGCCAAATGTACCCCCGTCGCACAGATCCTGAGCGGCGACCTCGGCACAACCCGTAAGGAGGCCAACTCAATGGCTGGGCAGCAATCTCCCGCCTCAACACCGACCGGCAGCAGCAAAGCTCGCGGACAGGCGAAGCCTGTCGTCGCACAGCAGCAACAGCCGGAAAAGAGCCTGTCCGGGCTTACCCCGGAGCAAGCAAAAGAATTTCACGAGCAGTTCAAGGTCACCTACACGGCGTACGTCGGGATCGCAGCACTCGTGCATCTGTTCGTCATTGCGAGCAATCCCTGGTTCTAAGTCGAGGAGATCATTTTCATGCTTCAAGACGCTTTCCGTAACGTTCTTAACTACAAGCCGAGTCAGCAGGACTACCGGATTTGGCTGGTGATCAACCCGGCCGTTTGGTTGGTTCCGATGTTTGCTGCCCTTCTCGTGATCGCGTTGAGCGTGCATCTGTACGCCTTCTCCATCCCGGGCAACGCATGGGAATCCGGCAAGGTCGCTGAGCCCGCCGCCGTTGCGCCGGTTGCCGAGGCTGCTCCGGTCGAAGCCGCGCCTGCCGCTGAGGCCGCTCCGGTCGAAGCCGCGCCTGCCGCCGAGGCTGCTCCGGTCGAAGCCGCTCCGGCCGAGGAAGGCGCACCCGCCGTCGTGCCGGTTCCGGTCGAAGTGATCGTGGTTCCCGAGGCAGCCTAGCCTCTTCGCTCGCCCGGCGTCGGTTTGGCGCGCGGTGCTCGATAAAAACCAGCAAAGGAGTACAGTCATGGCACAGTCTCTGTCCGGTCTTACCGATCAACAAGCAAAAGAGTTTCATGAGCAGTTCAAGGTGACCTACACCGCCTACGTCGGGATCGCTGCATTGGTTCACCTTTTCGTGATCGCTGCCAATCCCTGGTTCTAATCCGACTTCTGACGAGATCAAGATTATGAGTGACGTCCAGATTGCAAAGCCGAAGAACCCGGAAGACGATTGGAAGGTGTGGCTGGTTCTCAATCCCGCGACATGGCTGATGCCGATCTTCTTTCTCTTGTTGGTCATTGCCTTGGCACTCCATGCAGTCGTGTTCCAGATGGGCTTTGGTTGGGCCTGATCGGCTCCCCGATCAGCACCCTCGATCGCGATCGAGCAATCGCGGACTCGTTCATCGCTGAATCGAATTCGCGTGTAGCCTCGGCAATCGCGTTCTCGGATCGCGCTATGCTCTACGGTTTCGCGCCGTCGAGCATGGCCGACACCCATCAATCGGCTCCGGAATCCAAGGCCTGCTCGTCATCTCCGTTGTCTTCCTTTCCGTATCGACGGATCTTCCGTATCCCGCTCCGAGTCGTCCGCCAAGAGGGATCTCGACCCCGTCCGCTGCCGTTTGCGTTCCCTTCACGCCCGGTCGACAGTCTCCCGAGCGAGCGCTATCCTTAGCGCGTCACTGTGTTTAAGCGATTCACCCCTCCCGGCGCCCGAGTGTCTTTCTGCTGTCCAGGCGGGACGAGTGCCGTGCGGCGTTTCGACCGATCAGACGGTTTGAGGTATCTATGGCGATCAGCGAAGCGGATGCGGATCGGCGGAGCTACGAGCGTGTGTCGTGGGAGCGCCACGCTTGCCTGATGCAACTCCGCTCCGATGCGGGCAGCAGCGCCCCCGGGGTGTACCCGGTGCTCGGGCGCAACATCAGCGAGGGAGGCCTGCAGGTGTGGGCCGATTGCATGTTCGCCGTGCGTTCTCGACTGCTGGTCGAGATGGAGACACCGGAGATCCCGGAGGGGATTCAAGCTGTCGGCTCCGTGGTCTGGGTTTCACCGAGCACCGCCGAGGAGCGCTGGCTGCTCGGCATCGAGTTCTCCGATGTCGGCGACACCGCACTGGCGCGAATCCGCTCGCTGGTCCAGCCGGCGGACGAACGCAACTGAGCGTCGAGCGTCGGCTTAGGCTCGGCCCGATGCGCCCTTCCTTCATTCTCCGCTTTCCAAGATCATGAAACCGGCAGTCGTTCTTTTGAGCGGTGGTTTGGACTCCGCGACGGCTTCGGCCATCGCGAAATCCGAAGGGTTCGCCCTCTATGCATTGTCGTTTAGCTACGGCCAGCGCCACGACATCGAGCTCGAGTCCGCAGCCCGTGTCGCCGCGGCGCTGGGGGTCGCGGACCATGCGATCGTCGAGATCGATCTGCGACGTTTCGGCGGGTCGGCGCTCACGGCAGACATCCCGGTGCCCAAGGGACGTTCCGCCGGGGCGATCGGCGAGGGGATTCCGATCACCTATGTTCCGGCACGCAACACCGTCTTTTTGTCCTTCGCGCTCGCCTGGTCGGAAACCCTCGGGTCCGAGGACATCTTCATCGGTGTGAACGTGCAGGATTACTCCGGTTATCCCGACTGTCGACCGGCCTTCATCGAGGCGTTCGAGCAGATGGCCAACCTGGCGACCGCGGCCGGGGTCGAAGGGCGTCAAAGTCTCAAGATCCACGCGCCTCTGATGCAGATGACCAAGGCCGAGATCATTGCCCGAGGTCTGTCGCTCGGCGTCGATTACGGACTCACCAGCAGTTGCTACGACCCCGGAACGGACGGCCGTCCCTGTGGTCTGTGTGATTCCTGCCTGCTGCGTGCCAAGGGCTTCGGGGATGCCGGGTGCCCGGATCCACTTCTCGTTCGTTTCGGTCTCGTCGTCCCATGAGTGAACAGTTGTTTCACGTTGCCGCCGCCCCTTTCGAGGCCGCGCGGCGCGTCTCCATTCTGCCTGCCGGACACCGGTCGCGGCGTTTGCACGGGCACGGCTTCGTCGCCAAGGTGCGCGCGGAGCTTCCGATCGATTGGGCGCCTTTTCCCGGCGGGGAGACGGAGTCGCTGGTTCGGGCGCTCGCGGACGCGATCGGGCCGCTCGATTACAGCGATCTGAACGAGCACCTGCCGATTCCGACCGACGAGAATCTCGCGCGCTGGGTGCGGGCACATCTCGGTGTTCCGGGTGTCGTGTCGGTCGGGGTCCAGAGCACCCGCGATCAGGGGGTGGATCTGGACGGCCTCGAGCAGGCGCATGTCTGGCGTCGCTTTCGTTTCGAGGCCGCACACCGCTTGCCGAATGTCCCCGAGGGCCACCAGTGCGGGCGCATGCACGGTCACGGGTTCGAGGTGATCCTGCACGCCAATCAGGATCTCGCCGGGAGCAACATGGGCATCGACTTCGATCGCCTAGAGGCCATCTGGGCGCCACTGTACGCCGAGCTCGATCACGCCTGCCTCAACGACATCCCCGGTCTGGAGAACCCGACCAGCGAGATGTTGGCGCGTTGGATCTGGGGCCGACTGCGACCGGTCTTTCCGCAGTTGTGCGTCGTGACGATCTACGAGACGGCCACCGCGGGTTGTCACTTCGACGGTAGCCATTATCGGATCTGGAAGGAGCAGCGCTTCGAGAGCGCGCTGCAGCTTGTCCAGGCGCCAGAGGGCGATCGACGGCGCCGTCTGCATGGTCATAGCTATCTGATGCGACTGCACCTGACCGCCCCGCTGGACGAGGTGCTCGGCTGGACGATCGACTACGGCGACGTGAAGCGACAGTTCAAGCCGGTCTACGACCGACTCGACCATCATCGGCTCGACCTGTTGCCGCACCTGCGCCATGCCGATCCGGCCAACCTGCTCCTGCGGATCCGCGAAGAGGTCACCGCCGCGCTGCCGCAATTGGATCGGATCGACCTGCACGAAACCCCGGGCTGCGGCGCCGTTCTCTGTTGGGGCGCGTTGGGGCCGGCACTTCCGCTATGAGCTACAGCGTCAAGGAGATCTTCTACACGCTGCAGGGCGAAGGCGCGCAAGCGGGACGAGCGGCTGTTTTCTGCCGATTCACGGGCTGCAACCTCTGGTCCGGTCGCGAGCAGGATCGCGCGACGGCGATCTGTCGATTCTGCGATACCGATTTTCGCGGGGCCGACGGCGAAGGCGGCGGGCTGTTCGCAGATTCCGAGACCCTGGCCGAACGGATCCGGGCGACCTGGTCCGAGCACGCCGGTTCCGGCGGGCGGCCCTTCGTGGTCCTGACCGGAGGCGAGCCGCTGCTCCAGCTCGACGTCGCCTTGATCGAGGCGCTGCATGCGCAGGGTTTCGAGATCGCCCTCGAGACCAACGGTACCCTGTCTGTCCCGGCCGGCGTCGACTGGATCTGCGTCAGCCCGAAGGCCGGCGCGGATCTCGTTCAGCAGAGCGGTCAGGAGCTCAAGTTCGTCTTCCCCCAGCCCGGACTCTCGCCGGAGGATCTCGAGCACCTCGCGTTCGAGCATTTCTTCCTGCAGCCCATGGATGGCCCGCACCTTCAAGAGCATTCGCGCCAAGCGATCGCCTACTCCAAGACCAAGCCGCATTGGCGTCTGAGCATCCAGACCCACAAGCTGCTCGGTTTTCCTTGACGATCTCGCGGGTTGATTTCGGCGTCGGGCAGGCCAGATTCCCGCCATGTCCGCTAAAGGTGCGCTGCAGCAGTCCACGTCATGCCAAGCCTCTCGATCATCATCCCGACCAGGCGCATCGGTCCTCATCTCGAGCCCTGTTTGGATGCCTGTCGACGTGCCTTCCCGGACGCCGAGATCATCGTCGTCGTTGCCCTCACGGGAGAGCATCCTCTTCGGCCGGTCGAGCTCCCGGGTCCGCCCGAAGGCGCGACACAGATCTTTTTCGCAACCCCGGGACGCGGTCCGCAATGCAACGCAGGTGCCCGCGCCGCCGCGGGCGAGCTTCTGCTTTTCCTGCATGACGACAGCATCCTGCCCCGGCAGGCCGCCGCACTAACGCAGTCCGCCTTCGCCGCGGAGGATACCGAGCTGGCCTGCTTTCGTTTGCGCTTCGACGACGCCCATTGGCTGCTCGGCGTCTATGGCTGGTTTTCGCGGTTCGACTCGCTCATCACGAGCTTCGGAGATCAGGGGATCCTGATCCGGCGACCCTTCTTCGACCGCCTCGGTGGATTTCCCGAGTGGCCCCTGTTCGAGGATGTCGAGCTGCTGCGTCGTGCGCGACGTCGCGTGCGTGTTCTGAAGCTTCCGGGTGTGATGACGACCTCCGCCGTGCGCTTTCGTCGCAATGGCGTGGTCCGACAGCAACTCATGAACGCGGGGCTCATTCTGCGCTACCTGCTCGGCGCAGCACCGACGAGGCTCGCAGAGCGCTACGAGCGAGGTCGAGGATGAGCATCGACCAGTGGGTAGCCCTTGCGATTCTGGCGGCGCTGTTCGCGTTGGAGGGCGTAATCCCCTTCTATGACCAGGCCGCCGGACGCTGGTCTCACGCGGCTCGGAACATCGGTCTCGCCCTCGTCAGCGGATTGGTCGGTGCCTTGATGGCGCCCCTGATCCTGCTGTCGATCGAGCTTGCGCAGACGCGCGGCTGGGGCCTTTTGAACGCGACCGAGTTGCCGGCTCCGATCGCCGTGATTGCCGGCCTCATGCTGTTCGATCTTTGGATGTATATCTGGCACCGCGCGAACCACGAGGTCCCGCTGCTGTGGCGGCTCCACCGCGTCCATCACACCGACCCGCGGATGGACTCCACGACCGCGTTTCGCTTTCATCCCGGCGAGATCGCCCTTTCGATCCTGCTCAACGCCGTCGTGATCCTGGCGCTCGGACTCGGTCTCGCGACCTTGATCTTCTACAAATCCCTGATGGTCGCGGTCATCCTCCTGCACCACAGCAACATCCGCCTGCCCGAGGCTTGGGATCGGCGCCTGCGGATCCTGGTGGTGCCGCCGTCGATGCATCGGGTCCATCACTCGGAGGTCTTTGTCGAGACCAACTCCAATTACGGGACCATCTTCTCTTTCTGGGACCGTCTCCTCGGGAGCTTCCGACTGCGCGACGACCTCCAGCGGATCCGCTTCGGGATCGGCTACTTCGAGGGCCCGCAGTGGCAGACGCCGATACAGCTCCTGATGCTGCCGTTGCGGGAGAAGCCGCATGCCTGAGACAAGCCCCGTGCGGCTGCTGTTCGTCTACAACGCCGACAGCGGACTCTTCAATACCCTGGCCGACATCGGGCACAAACTCTTCTCGCCCGAGACCTACGCGTGCCGGCTGTGCGCCATCACCTACGGCCTGCTGACCGAAAAGGCCGAATGGCGAGACTTCATCTCATCCATCGACGCGGAATGCGAGTTCCTGCACCGCGATGAGCTCCACCGCCGCGAACCGGGCCTCTCGGTCGCCCTTCCGGCGGTGTTTCGCATGACTGATCAAGGGCCGAAGGTCTGCGTTGATGCGGAGACCCTGAATGCCTGTTCGAGCCTTGCCGATCTGAAGGCGCTGATCCTGAGCCGTTGCCTGTAAGAGTCGGTGTCCGGATAAGGAATGCACATAAACGATCGAACCCCCGCTCCCCGGCCCGGGATAGCCGACTTGTCGTCGACCTCTTCGCCCGTCGGGTCTTAGCACTGTCGGGTGTCTTGGCACTGCCACGCCTGGCTTCGGAGTACGCAGATGCTCCGGGTCTGGTGGTCTTCCGTTGGTGCTGCGCCGTCATGGCTTTTTGGGTTATCCTCTGTACATGAAAAACGATACCTTGTCCCGCGCGAACCCTTACCTGAAAGACGCCGTGAAGGCTCGACGCAATCGCGTGCGCAGTTTGGCCAGCTCCACTGCCATCGAGACGGGTGAGCCGATTTCCGTTATTGAAGAGAAGCTCGACCGGAAGCCTGTTGGGCGGTCTGGCGTAACACTTGCTTGACCAGCATCCGCATCGGTTCGTAATTCTCCAGACCGGCCTGAATGGCTGCAAAGTACGCATCCTTATTCGCATCCCACGACGTGAAATCCAACTCGGGCCAGCCTGCCTGCAGTGCCATAACGCCCGCGAGTAGACGCGAAATGCGGCCATTTCCCTCTCGGAAGGGATGAATCAAGATCAGCTCGACGTGTACGACAGCGATCGCATCAGCCAATC
>NZ_DATITZ010000041.1:0-8271 GCF_035467215.1 Thiocapsa sp.
GAGCGCGGGAACGCCTCGTTCTGAAAGAGAAAACGCAACACAGGTACGCGCAGGACGCGGATCTGCTCGCTGCGCCGATAGGCTTGGTAGGCCGTCATGGATTTCAGCACGCTGACCCATTGAATGGTCTCGAAAGGTCGCAGCTCGGTCGCCTCCTCGGGGAGCAGATTGGCCGAGCGCACGTCGATGATGCGGGTGGTCATGTCCGCGCGCTCGAGAAAGCGCCCCAGGTGCAGGAAGTCGTAACCCTGATCGTGCAGCATGGTGCCCGAGAGCAGACCGTTGATGTTCTGTGCGCCCTGAATCACGCGCTTCAGATAGGCGTGTCGACCCCCTTTTGTCATCCCTTTGGGGAGATCCTCGCGGGCGAAGAGATAGATCTCGTTCAGTAGCTCCCAGACCTCGCGCGGGACGAAGTCGCGAATGGTGCGACAGTTCTCGCGTGCCGCCACCAGCGCCGCCAGGACCGACCCCGAATTACGCTCGTCGGCGAGGAGAAACCGCACGACGTGACGTTCGCTGTAGTCCTTGTAGTGCTCTTCGAAGAGCGGGTTTGCACCCGTGATGTCGACCAAGGGTCGCCAGCCCGGCGCAATGCCCTTGGGCAGGTCGAGCAGGAGATTGGCGTTGACCGTCACGATACGGGCGGTGTTTTCGGCCCGCTCGACATAGCGGGCCATCCAGTAAATGTTTTCTGCAACACGCGAGAGCATGTGTTCCGACCCCTATGCTCGGTTGGATTCGCTTCCGTCCCTGCCGACGGCTCGGCCGCTCATTCGTCGGTCTGCGGCGGTTCGGGCACGATCCAGGTGTCCTTGCTGCCGCCGCCCTGGGAGGAGTTCACGACCAAAGACCCCTTGCGCATCGCCACCCGCGTCAACCCGCCCATCGTGACCTGCTGGCGATCCGCCGAGAGGATGAAGGGACGCAGATCCACATGACGCGGCTCGAGCTTCTTGCCGATGATCGTCGGCACGGTCGAGAGCTTCAGCGCGGGCTGGGCAATGTAGTTGCGCGGGTCCTTTTTGATCAGCTCGGCGAAGTGCTCGCGTTCCGCCTTGGTCGATGCGGGCCCCACCAGCATGCCGTAGCCGCCCGACTCGTTCGCGGGCTTCACGACCATCCGTTCCATGTTTTCAATGGTATAGGCCAGCGCATCCGGCTCCATGCAGCGGTAGGTCGGGACGTTCGGGATGATCGGATCCGCGTCGAGATAATAGCGGATCAGCTCGGGTACGAAGGCATAGACGACCTTGTCGTCCGCAACCCCGGCGCCGGGCGCATTGGCTAGGGCGACGTTGCCGGCCTTCCAGGCGCGCATCAGTCCGGGCACGCCGAGCGCGGAGTCCGGAAGGAAGGCTTCGGGATCGAGGAAGAGGTCGTCGATGCGACGATAGACGACGTCGACGCGGGCCAACCCGTCGACGGTGCGCATGTAGACGCAGTCGTCCTTGTCGACGAAGAGATCGCGCCCTTCCACCAGCTCGCAGCCCATCTGTTGCGCCAGATAGGAGTGCTCGAAATAGGCCGAGTTGTAGATGCCGGGGGTCAGCACGACCACCGCGGGATAGTCCGCGGGGCGCGGCGAGAGTGCCGCCAGGGTGTCGAAGAGTTCCGAGGGATAGTCGTCGACCGGCAGCGGGGCATAGTGCTCAAACAGCTCGGGCAGCACGCGTTTGGTGACCAGGCGGTTCTCCAGCATGTAGGAGACGCCCGAGGGGACACGCAGGTTGTCCTCCAGGACATAAAGGGTACCGTCCGCGTCGCGCACCAGATCCGAGCCGCAGATGTGCGCCCAGATCCCCAAGGGCGGGTCGACACCGACGCACTGGGGGCGGAAGTTCACCGATTTGGCGAGGACCTCGGCCGGGAAGACACCGTCTTTGATGACCTTTTGATCGTGGTAGAGGTCGTCGATGAAGAGGTTCAGGGCCTGCACGCGCTGGCGCAGCCCGGCATCCACGCGCTCCCATTCGGACTGAGCAATAATGCGGGGAATGATGTCGAACGGCCAGGTCCGATCGATGGCGCCGCCTTCCTCCGAATAGACGGTGAAGGTGATCCCCATCTCCTTGATCGAAACATCGGCGGCCTCCTGGCGGGCCACGAGCTCCTCGGGGCCGAGTGCCTCGAGATCGGCAAGCAGACCGGCGATCGCCCGATGCCCGTTGCCGGTGACCAGCTCGTCGTAGAAACCCTCGGAGGGGTAGGCATTCCAATCGATACTCATGGTACTTACTCGCAGACCAGGTGTCGGGGATGGCTCGGCCGAAACGATTTGCGACGTCGATCGACCGTTGATCGACCTCGAAACCTCATGACCGGAGTATGCTGGAGACGGGGCCACGCCGTCTATCCGCGCACGCGGTGGGGCGGCCGTCGTCCGCCGGCGCGTCTTCGGACACTCCGCACATCCTCTCGCCCCCGCGGGTCGGAGACCTATGCAAGCGACCGCAGTCACGCGACCGCCCGAACAAGACCGCCGGTGCATGACCACCCGACAATGACCACACAGACAGGATCGCCATGACCTACTGTCTTGGACTCGCCCTCGACGAGGGCCTCGTAATGGCCGCCGACTCCCGCACCAATGCCGGCGTCGACTATGTCACCACCTTCAGCAAGCTCCATGTCTTCCAACCCGCCGCGGACCGGATCTTCATCCTCATGTCCGCGGGCAACCTGGCGACCACGCAGGAGGTGCTGAACCGTATTCGACGTGACCTCGATCAGCCGCGCGACACGGCGGCGATCAAGGATCCACACCGCGAGCGCTCGCGGATCGACATGCTCAGTGCGCGTTATCTCTTCGAGGCAGCGGATTACGTTGGACGGGTCAGCGTCGGGGTGCAGCGCGATCATGCCCCGACACTGCACCAAAGCGGTGTGAGTGCGGAGACCACGCTCATTCTAGGGGGCCAGATTGCCGGTCAGCCGCATGGTCTCTATCTGATCTATCCGCAGGGCAATTATTTCGCGGCCTCGCCCCAGACGCCCTACCTGCAGATCGGCGAGACCAAATACGGCAAGCCGGCGCTGGATCGTATCGCCGAGCCGGACCTGTCGCTGGAGAACGGGGCGCGTCTGTGCGTGGTCTCTCTGGACGCCACCTCGCGCTCGAACGTGACGGTCGGTCCGCCGTTCGAGGTCGCCATTTATGCCAAGGACAGCCTGACCCTGACCCATCGACTCAAGCTGACCGCCGATTCGCCGGCGTTGCGCGCGCTCTCGCGCAGTTGGAACGAGGGCATCCGCAGTGTCTTCGACCATTTACCCCGTTTCGATTGGGAGGCGATGGGCGAGGCGCCGACCGACCGGCTACCGACCTGAGTGCATCAGTCGTAGTGCTCCCGGGACCGCGCCACCCGCCCGGTCAGAAAGGAGCGCGCCGGATCGACCCGGGCACGGCCGGCAAGTGCGGTGCGACCGAGCAGCATCCGAAACAGCATGGTCTCGCGATTGGTCAGGGTGATCTCGATCGGCCAATCCTGCCCGGCCAGCATGAGTCGGCTGCGGATGATGTAGCGATCCTCGCGGTGACCGCCCGAGTCGGTCACCCGCCGTTGGTCGATAACCAGTGCCTCGCCGTGGATCACCACATCGGTGCGTTTCTGCAGCGGATGCACGCCGAAGCGCACGTAACGCTCGCGGCCGCGATGGAAGCCGTCGACATAGAAGGCATGGAGGGTGGAGGTGCGCGCCCCCGTGTCCACCTTGGCCTTGACGAGGCTGAGCCCCAACTCCGGTAGAGCGATCCATTCACGCCAGCCCAGCAGCAATGTTTCGGAGGTCTCGCCGGGAGTCATCGCGAAACCTCGCTCAATGCCGTCAAATGCACAATCCGCACGCCGCTACGCCTCCCGCTCGACCTCGATCGCCAAGGGCCGATGTTAGCAGAGCCAAGCCCCTATCCGGACTGCTAAACTGGGCGCCGGTTCGGGCGAGCTCGATCAACGCATTCCGGAGACACCATAGACACCATGTTTAGACCGATCCACATGACCCTGATCGCGGCCTTGGCCCTGCCGCTGGCCCGGACCGCCGTTGCGGAGGAGGGCACCGCCAAGATCCTCGCACCCTGGGAGGCGAACGGTCAGCTTTTTCAGATCGCCGTGGATAAGCTCCAATTCATCGGCACCTTCGAGGGCATCATGTACATCGAGCACGGCGAAGGCCTCCTGGATGCGGCGCTCTTCACCTGTCCCTCGACCCAGATCATCCATGTCCTGAGCAACCAGCTCGAGAGCCACGGCTTCTGTACCATCGAGAGCCCGACCGGTGACTCCGTCTACGCCGAGTTCACCTGCAACGGCGAGCCCGGCTCCTGCAAGGGCACCTTCACGCTCACCGGCGGAACCGGCCGGCTCGCCGGGATCACCGGTCAGAGCGACATGATCGTGCGCACCGCACTGAGCGGGACCGCCATGAACGAGTCGACCGGCGGGACGGTGTCGGCGGCGAAGGGCCTCGCGATCTGGCCGGAGATGCGGTACGAGTTTCCCGGCAAGAGTGCGAAGGCCGGCATGCTCGGCACCGGCCCCGGCTCGAACGGAGGGGAAATGATCCCGGACATGCTGAATCCGGAGGATCCGGGCAGTCCGGCCGATCCCGACGCATCCGCCGAGGGAACAGGCTCCGGGGACTCGCCTGCGAGCGGTTCTGCGCAAGACAACCCGGCGAGCGACCGCTGACCGAATGGCCAGCCGAGAGTTGCCGAACAAACGACACCGCCGGATCGATCGTTTGTCGGGTGCGGTCCTCGTCGGTGTAGTTGCAGCGTTGCTCCTCGGCGCCCAGTCCTTCGCCGCCGGCGCCCGCGAGATCGTTGGAATCCCCATCGTCGAAGACGACGGGTCCCTCACGATCAAGGGGCAGGCGATCGAGCTCTACGGGATCTATCTTCCGCAGACCGAGCGCCAGTGCCGGCGCTGGGAGCGCCCCGTGCGCTGTGCGCCGCGCAGCACACTTGCGCTCGACTTCCGCGTCAGGGGGTTCGTGAGCTGCGAGCCGCGCGGTCGATCCGAGACCGGACGGGTTCAAGCGATCTGCCATGTCGAACGTACCGGGCTGAATCCGGGCGAGGATCTGGCCGCCTATCTCATCCAGCGCGGCTGGGCGCTCGCTCTGCCGGGTGCGCCGTTCGAATATCACGCCATGGAGCGTATCGCCCGCACGCAGCAGCTGGGCGTCTGGGGTACGGCGGTCGACGCCGTCGGCCCGCGCTGATGCGGCGGCGACGCGATCAGGATTCGGGTTCGAACGCCAAGGCCACCGAATTGATGCAGTATCTGAGCCCCGTCGGTCTCGGCCCGTCCGGAAAGACATGTCCGAGATGGGCGCCGCAATTGTTGCAAAGGACCTCGGTACGGCGCATGCCGTAGCTGACATCGTCCTCGGTCGCCACGACATCGGGTGCGGTCGGCTGCCAAAAGCTCGGCCAGCCCGAGCCGGAATCGAATTTCTCGCTCGCGTCGAACAAGGGCTCGCCGCAACAGACGCAACGGTAGAGACCCGGTTCCTTGGAGTCGTGATACCGACCGGTGAAGGCAGGTTCGGTCCCTTTTTCCCGACAGACGCGGTATTGCTCCGGCGTCAGGGTTTCGCGCCATTCGCGATCGGTTTTCTCGATCTTATGACCCATAGCGACCTCGTGTGATTTGGTTTTCATGTGACCTGGCTTCGACGCCCCGCCTGGCGATTGGATCAAGCATGGGCGGCATTGGCTTGAGCCTCGGGCGAGGCGACCCTTATACTGCCCGCATCCTCAGGTCCGAATCGCGATGATTCGCTGCCCCGATTGCCACTCGGTTTCGATCCCTTCCCTATCATGACGTTATCGGTGACGCTCCGCCCGGATCACGTGTTCAGAAGACCGGGCGGTAGGGTGGACGCGCGAGAGCGAAGTCTACCGAGCTCTGCGCAGGCGTTGGTGGACTGCGCTGCGCTTGTCCCTACAGCGCTTGTCCGGCCGGGCGGGACGATTCTTCTCGGCGACTTGGTCGGGTTTGCGAGCGCCCCCCGAGCGGCTTTAATGGGGTCGCATCGTTGCGATGTCCACTTGCTGCCGCCGTGCCGGCCCGCAGGATGCGCCCCGGACCATTCCCCGACAGACGCGAAACCCGTGTCGACCGACGCCGATCCGGCCTGTGCATCCGAGGCGTTCGCCTGAGATGTTCCTGAGGAACCGACATCGCCTCTGGGTCCGCTTGGTCTTGATGCTCGGTGCCATCTCGCTGTTCGTTCTGGCCTACCAATGGGGTAACCAGTACCAGCGCCGCAGCGCCGCGCCTCCGACGATCGGCGGGTTGCTGATTCGTCCGCCTGCGAGCCTGCCGGATTTCGAGCTCCGCGAGGCCCTCGGTCGTCCGTTCGGCCACAAGGACCTGTTGCAAGGCTGGACGCTGATCGCCTTCGGCGATCTGTCGCGCGCCTCGGGACAGCTCGCCGTCCAGCGTCTGATCGATGTCTACAACCGGGTGGCCGACGAGCGCGCCTTGCGTAAACAACTGCGCCTCGTGCTCGTCGGCACGGGTGATGCCGGTCTCCACCGGGATTTCGCCGGCCTCATGCCCGCGTTGAAAATCCTCGGCGGCGACGCCGAGCAGATCGAGCGTCTCCGCACCGACATCGGCCTCGGCGCGTCGGACTCGCCGGCGATCTTCGTCCTCGCACCGGGCGGTTACCTGCTTGCCTTCCTGCCCGAGACCGAAGGCGGCGCACAGATGGCGGAGGACCTGAAGGCCATCCACGCCAGCTCTGACCTCTTGTTGCCGGAGACACCATGACGGAACCAGTCCGGGGCGTGGGGGCGCGACTCTTCGTCGCCCTTCAGCGCGTCCTTCCACAGCACACCTTGTCGGGTCTCATGTATCGGTTGGCCCGTGTGCGGTGGCGTCCGCTCAAGGACCTGCTCATCGGGACCTTCCTGCGTCTCTACAAGATCGATATGACCGAGGCAGCCGAGCCGAATGCGAAGGCTTATGTGCACTTCAATGCCTTCTTTACGCGCGCGCTGAGACCCGATGCACGGCCCATCGATCCTGATCCGCAGGCGGTCGTCAGCCCCGTCGACGGCACGATCAGTCAGATCGGTCGCATCGACGCGGGCCGTGTGATCCAAGCGAAAGGTCGGGATTTCACCGTCGAGGAGCTCCTCGGAGGCGACCCCGAGCGGGCACGGGCCTTCACCGGCGGTACCTTCGCGACCATCTATCTGGCGCCGAGCGATTACCACCGCATCCACATGCCGGTCGGCGGAGATCTTGCCTGGATGCGGCACATTCCGGGGCGGCTCTTCAGCGTGAACAACGTCACCGCGGACCTGGTGCCTCGGCTGTTCGCACGCAACGAGCGGGTTGCCTGCCGATTCGAGACCGATGTCGGTGCGATGGCGATGGTCCTGGTCGGGGCCATCTTCGTCGGCGGGATCGAGACCGTTTGGGCCGGCGAGGTGACGCCTGCACGCGGCAAGCATCGGCCCTCGAATGCGGGTACCGTTCCGGGTGCCGCAGGCGGATCGCTCAGGCTCGAACGCGGCGCCGAGATGGGTCGCTTCAATCTGGGCTCGACCGTGATCTTGCTCTTCGAGCCGGGCCGGGTGCAGTTGGACGAGACGCTCGTGCCGGGCCGCAAGGTTCGACTCGGCCAGCGGCTCGGCCGTCCTGCTGCGGCGTCCGAGCACGCCGAGACCTGACGTATGTCCCATCTCTTTCTCGCCGTGACCGCCCACGGTTACGGGCACCTGGCGCAGGCGGCGCCGGTCGTCCATGAGTTGGCGCGGCGGTTGCGCGGTCTGCGGATCACCTTGCAGAGCGACATCGATCCGGGTTTTGCGCGCAGCCGACTGCCGCCCGGGTTTGCGCAGATCCAGGAGGCGACGGATATCGGTCTGCTCATGGACGGCCCGCTCGACACCCGCTGGTCGGAAAGCCTGATCCGATACGCCGATTTCGAGGCCGATTACGACCGGCGGCTGGAACACGAGATCGCCCTCTTGCGCGGCGCGGCACCTGACCTGGTCTTGGCCGATGTGCCCTGGCTGCCGCTCGATGCGGCGCGGTGGGCGGGCCTCCCGGGGGTGGCGCTGTGCTCGCTCAACTGGTTCGACATCCTGGTCGAGAGTCCGGTGGCCGATCGGGTTCCGGCACCTGTGACGGAGCGGATGCGAGCGGTCTATGCCGCGGCCGAGCTCTTCATCCGACCCGCCCCCTCGATGCCCATGTCCTGGCTGCCGAATGCCATCGATGTCGGCCCCATCGCGAGCCGTTATCC
>NZ_DATITZ010000042.1:0-2484 GCF_035467215.1 Thiocapsa sp.
GACCAGAACATGAAGCGGTCGAGCCGCCGGGTCAGCTCTTCGAAACGCTTGTCCATGGCCTCGAAGCGCTTATCCGTTGCTTCGAAGCGTTTCTCGACGGCATCGAAGCGCTGATCCATGTTCAGCTGAATCTGCTCGAAACGCTTATCAACGTCCTCGAAGCGTTTGTCCATATTCAGCTGCATCTGCTCGAAACGCTTCTCCACCGCGTCGAAGCGCTTGTCCATCTGCACCAGGATGGTCTGGATCAACTCACGCTGGTGCCTGAGCTCCTCCTCGACGCGGACCATGCGCTCGCGTAGCTCGGTCTCGTAGACAGCCGGGGGCTTGGCGAATGACTGCTCGGCCAGCCATTCGCCCAGATGGGCCTTGATGAACTCGATGTCTTCCCGTGCCAGGGCCATGCGTCCCTCCAGTCGTGCTCCGTTCGGAGATGCGTCCTAGTTTAAACCACCTTGCTCGCGGTGTTGGTCCGATGCCGACCCGACGGGCGTCTTGCGCCTTGATTCGATGCCGCGCAGGAGCTGTTGTTCACCTCCCCAAGTCTTCGAAATAGAACTCCGAGACCAACCGCTCGACCGGGACATAGTCGTCGGTCAAGAGCGGCAGCGCGTCGAAGGCGGTTCCTGTTCGCATCATGGGCTCGGTCGTGCGCAGCCAGCGATGATCGAAACCCCGCCGGGCAACGAGCGTCTCGGGCGGCTCGCTGGCATCGCTCGCGGAGATGACGAAGGTCATGCGCTCCGCTTCGGGCGGGACCATATCCATCCAGACATGCACATGCTCGAAGGATTCCGACAAGGTCTTCATCATGCTCTTGACCAAGCGTGGATCCGGAAAGGCGTCCAGGACGTTGAGCAGGTAGATCCCGTCCGGAGCCAGGCGCGACCTTACAAGCTCCGCGTACTCACGGGTCACGAGGTGATAGGGGATGGAGATGTCGTGGAAGGCATCGGAGACGATGACATCATAGCGCTCGGAGGGCTCGCGGGTGAGGACGGTCCGCGCGTCCTCGTGGACGACCCGCATCCCCGCGGTGTCGAGGAACAGCCCCTCTTCGGCCGTGCGGGTGACCAATGGGTCCAGCTCCGCGACGGTGACGGTCGCGTTCGGGGTTCGCGTGCGGACGGAGCGGGGCAGGGTGTAGGCACCGCCGCCCGCGAAGAACCAGCGTAGCGTCTCGGCCTTCTCTTCTCCGAAGTGCTCGAGTGCGAGCTCGTCCATCAACTGCACGTAAGGCGAGATCAGCATGCCGGGTTCGCTGTCGTGATTGGTGCCGTGGACCAGATGGTCCAGCACCAGGCTGCGCGCGACGCCGAAGGGAGCGCGTTCGGAGTCGTCGACGACCCGGATGCAGAAGTAGTTGCTCTCGCGATCGCAGGGATTGGAGAAGCCGTTGCGCGCATCCGTCACCAGGATCAGGCCGACCGCCGCGACAAGCACGGCGATGGGCGCTGCGCGCGAGCGCCCTTTGAAAAACGGCAGTGCCAGCAGAAAAAGCCCGATCGCGGTGCCGATGATGATGCCGCGCGTTCCCAGATACTGGATCAGCACATAGCCCGTGACGAAGGTGCCCAGGATGCTGCCCAGCGCCGCCAGCGCGTGCATCCGACCGACGATATGGCCGGTGCGTCGATCCAGCCCCAATGCCAAGGTCGTCAGAAGCGGCGTCACCACGCCGAGCAAGACGGCCGGCATGAAGAAGAGTGCCAAGACGTAGAAGAAGCTCGCACCCAGTAGGGTCATCTCGCGGGCCTCGATGAGCGGCGCGACCAGCGTCAAGAGGAAGAGGATGCCGAGACTGAAGAGCCCGGCCAGCGCCAGCGTGATGCCGGCCGCCAGCTCGTTGCCGCCGCGGTCGGCCCAGATCCCGCCGATCCAGTTCCCGAGCGACAACCCGGCGAGGATGACGCCGATGATGGCGGTCCAGGTGTAGAGCGAAACCCCGACATACGGCGCGATCAGCCGGCCGGCGAGGATCTCCAGCACCAGAAGGAATGCCGAGCTGAGAAAGATGGTGACGCCGTACCAGGTGATGCGCAGACGGTCGGACACGATGGACTCCGGGGGTGGACGATCGATCCGCAAGGATAGCGAAGGGTGGGAGCCTCGACCAGAGGACCGCCCGGCGTGTCGACCTGTCGGATCTTGGCAACCTTTCAAAAACAAGTGATCTGTCTTTGGCGATTTTCGGCAATCACCTTAGCTCCTCTCCCCTCGCGGGAGAGGGGTTGGGGAGATGGGGAGAATGAACCGGAATGGCTAAAACGCCGCGGCTGTGCGGAGCGGGTCCGGAGTCAGACCCACGCTCGCGATGTCTCAGTCCGTGGGTTGCGGCTCCTCGCTCAGCTCCTCCGGCATCGGCGGTATCTCCGACGGGTCCGAAGGCTCGACGCCCGCGGATAGATCGGCCGCGTAGTCGGCCGCAAGAAGATCCGTGCTCTCGATATCGAGCAGCTCTCCCAGATCGAATTCGGAGAGCTT
>NZ_DATITZ010000043.1:0-5513 GCF_035467215.1 Thiocapsa sp.
TAACCGGTGCGCTCGGCCATCATGGCGTGATAGGCGTTGACGGCGCCGACCACCTGCAGAGGATGCTCCTCTTTGACGGCTAGCCGGAGGCGGGCGCCGGGTGTGAGAGTTTCGGTCATGCGGGTCATCTCCTTCTAAACCGCGCCTGGCGCGGTATGCGGTGTTTTTGGATGGGATCGGCCCCGGCAGACTTGACGACCGCTGGAGCAGGCGCGGTTTAGGTTATTAAAAAATATATCGTTACAGGTGCATCGCACTTGCAGCACGAGTAGCTGTGTCAGAACCATTCGTTGTCGTTGTCGTTGTCGTTGTCGTCATCGACCATCGACACAACGACAACGACAACGAGTTTGGACGGTCTCGATCGTGTCCCGCGATCCAAGCGCTGGTGGCTGGCCGCTCAACGCTCGCCCGCCAGCCGACGCTCGATCGCCCGTCGCGAGGCGCGGATATGCCGTCGCATCAGCCATTCGGCCAACTCGCCGTCGCGTTCGGCGATGGCGTCGGCCACCAGCTCATGCTCCTTGAGCGCGTCCGCGGCCCGGTCGCTCTTCATCCCGAACTGGCAGCGGTACATGCGCGCGAGGTGGTAGAGGTCGTTGCAGAGGATGTCGATGAGACGCCGGTTGCCGCTGCCCTGGACGATGCGAAAGTGGAAGTCGAGATCGCCTTCCTCCTGGAAATAGGTTTGCCAATCGGCGCGAGCGACCTCTCGCCTGTGCTGCTCCAAGAGGCCCTTTAAGTCAGCGATGGCCGCATCGGACATGCGTTCCGCGGCGATGCGCGCGGCCATGCCCTCAAGCGCCTCGCGGATCACATAGATCTCAAGAAGCTCATCGTTCGACAGGGTGATGACCCGCGCACCCAGATTCGGGCGGCGTTCGACGAGATTGGTGGATTCGAGCCGGCGCATGGCCTCACGCAGCGGGCCACGGCTGATCCCGTAGCGGGCCGCGAGCGCAGGCTCGCTGATCTTGCTTCCGGCGGGGATCTCGCCCTCGACAATCGCCTGGCGCACCTGACCGAAGACGCGATCGGCGATCGTCGAGGTTTCCTCGTCCAGGGAGTCGGCTGTGGCGGATATCATAAGTGTCGACACTTGATCCGGTGATGATCTTAATTTAGACCATTATTGGGAGGTGTCAAGTTTAAGTGTCGACATAATGTCTCGCCTGGGTCGGTTTGCGAGCCCCGACCCCGGCGGTTGAGCGGGGCGTCCGGATCAGGCGTGCCGGGCGTATCCGATCGTGCCCAGAGCCGTTTCGATCTCTTCGAGGATCGATGGGTCGTCGATCGTGGCGGGCATGCGGTAGTCCTTGCCGTCGGCGATCGACTTCATGGTGCCGCGCAGGATCTTGCCCGAGCGGGTCTTGGGCAGGCGCTGCACCACGACCACGGTCTTGAACGCGGCGACGGGTCCGATCTGATCGCGGACCAGATTCACCAGCTCTTTGGTGATGAAGGCATCCTCGCGCGAAACACCCGATTTGAGCACCACAAGCCCCACGGGCAGCTCGCCCTTGAGTTGGTCGTGCGCCCCGATCACGGCGCACTCGGCCACATCCGGGTGGGAGGCCAGGACACCTTCCATCGCGCCCGTGGAGAGTCGGTGACCGGCGACATTGATGATGTCGTCGATGCGGCTCATCACGAACAGGTAGCCGTCCTCGTCCAGATAGCCGGCATCGCCGGTCAGGTAATAGCCCGGCTGCGCCGAAAGATACGACTGGATGAAGCGCGCGTCGTTGCCCCAGAGCGTGGGCAAGCAGCCGGGCGGCAGCGGTAACTTGATCATGATGCGTCCGATGTCGCCGGGCGAGACCGGGACACCCTCGTCGTCCAGGACCTGAATGTCGTAACCAGGTACGGCGCGGGTCGTCGAGCCGGGCTTGACCGGGAGCTGCTCGATGCCCAGACAGTTCGCGGCGATCGCCCAGCCGGTCTCGGTCTGCCACCAGTGGTCGATGACCGGGATGTCCAGGATCTTCTGCGCCCAGCCGAGTGTATCCGGGTCGCACCGCTCGCCTGCAAGGAAGAGCGCGCGCAGGTTGCCCAGATCGTAACGCCCGAGATGCTCGGCGTTCGGATCGTCGCGCTTGATGGCGCGGAAGGCGGTGGGCGCGGTAAAGAGCACGGAGACCTTGTGCTCGGAGATCACGCGCCAAAAGGCCCCGGCGTCGGGCGTGCCGACCGGTTTGCCCTCGTAGACGATCGTGGTGCAGCCCGCCAGTAACGGCGCATAGACGATGTAGGAGTGCCCCACCACCCAGCCCACGTCGGATGCGGCCCAGAAGACCTCGCCGGGCTTGACGTTGTAGACGTTCTCCATGCTCCAGGCCATGGCGACCGCGTGTCCGCCGTTGTCGCGCACCACGCCCTTGGGCTGGCCTGTGGTGCCGGAGGTGTAGAGGATATAGAGCGGGTCGGTCGCGGCGACCGAGACACAGGCGGCCGGCTCGGCGGCGGCGAGTGCCTCGGCCCAGCCGAGGTCGCGTCCCGCGATCAGGGTGCCCGGCTCCTGCTCGCGCTGCAGGATGATGCAGTGCTCGGGCTTGTGCTCGGCCAGATTGATGGCCGAGTCGAGCAGCGGCTTGTAGTGGACGACCCGATTAGGCTCGATGCCGCAGGATCCGGCGACCATCACCTTGGGCTTGGCGTCGTCGATCCGGGTGGCCAGCTCGCGCGCGGAGAATCCGCCGAACACCACCGAATGGATGGCACCGATCCGCGCGCAGCCGAGCATGGCCACGGCGGCTTCCGGCACCATCGGCATATAGACGATGACCCGGTCCCCCTTGTTGACGCCGAGCGCGAGCAAGGCCCCGGCGAAGCGCGCAACCTGATCCTGTAGCTCCGCATAGGTGATCACCGTCTTGGAGCCGGTGACGGGGCTGTCGTGAATGATGGCGGGTTGATCGCCGCGTCCGGCGGTGACGTGCCGATCCACGGCGTTGTAGCAGGTGTTCAGCATTCCGCCCGCGAACCAGCGATGAAAGGGCGCATCGGAGCTGTCCAGGACCTTGTCCCACGGCCGATCCCAGTCGATAAGCTCGGCGGCCTCGGCCCAGAACGACTCCGGATCCTTCATCGATCGCTCGTAGACGGCTTGATAACCCATGGTGATTTCCTCGGTTGGTGAGCGATGGCCTTCGCTGAGACCGGAAGGCTTCTGCGTATTTGCTGCGATGCAACACTAGCGAGGCGGAAACAAATTTGCAATCCGCACTCGGGCTTTGTCCGGACCGCGCGCTTGGGGCGCGCGGTCCGGACAAAGCCCGAGGATATTCGGGTCAGATGGAGAGGGGATGGCGAATTATCGCCTTTGAGCGAGGCCGTCAAGTCGCAGATGCCGGGCGTGCAGGGATGGGTGACTGACCCCCGCGCCCCCGGGATGGACCGAGGATGTCGGGGCCTCGAGGCGAGGAGGATACGGGCAGATGCTCAAGACTGACGTGAATGCAGACAGGCCGTTGGAATGGGATTCTTGACTGGATCAATCACCGAGCGCCGCTTGCTCGGCGCGGTTCAAAAGTAACTTCTTGAACTCTTAAACCGCGCCGGCTCCGGCGCTGGTTGGGTGTTACGAGGCAGAGCCGACGCACCGACGCGGCATGACACGCCGGGCGCGGTTTAATGGGCGACGAGGGCAAAACTCTCCTCTGCCGCATCCAACGTCGCCTGGATCTCGGCCTCGCCGTGCGCCATCGAGACGAAACCGGCCTCGAAGGCGGAAGGCGCCAAGTAGACCCCGCGCTCGAGCATGGCATGGAAGAAGGTCTTGAACTGCTCCTGATTGCAGGTCGTCGCCTGCGCGTAATTGGTCACCTTCTCGCCGGTGAAGAAGAGTCCGAACATGCCGCCGGCCTGGTTGGTGCTGAAGGGGATCCCCGCGACATCGGCGCGTGCCTGCAGGCCGACGAGAAGCTCTTCCGTGGTGGCGCTCAAGCGGTCGTAGAAGCCCGGCTCGCTGAGCAGCTCGAGGGTCTTGAGGCCGGCCGCCATCGCGATCGGGTTGCCCGAGAGTGTGCCGGCTTGATAGACGGGCCCGAGTGGGGAGATGCGGGACATGATCTCGCGCTTGCCGCCGAAGGCCCCGACCGGCATGCCGCCGCCGATGACCTTGCCGAGCGCGGTCAGATCCGGCGTGATGCCGAACAGCTCCTGCGCACCGCCGCGCGAGACGCGAAAGCCCGTCATGACCTCGTCGAAGATGAGCACCGCGCCGTATTGGTCGCAGATCTCACGCAGACCTTCGAGGAATCCCGGCACGGGCGGGATGCAGTTCATGTTGCCGGCGACCGGCTCGACGATGATGCAGGCGATCTCGCTGCCGATCTCGGCGAAGGTTTCGCGCACCTGCGCCAGGTCGTTGTAGGTCAGCGTGATGGTCAGCTCGGCCAGGGCCGCGGGCACGCCGGGGGAGCTCGGCTCGCCGAGTGTCAGTGCGCCCGAGCCGGCCTTCACCAGCAGCGAGTCGACATGGCCGTGGTAGCAGCCCTCGAACTTGATCACCTTGTCGCGACCCGTGTAGCCGCGGGCCAGACGCAGTGCGCTCATGGTCGCCTCGGTCCCGGAGCTGACCATGCGCACCATATCCATGCTCGGGACCAGCTCGCAGACGCGATCGGCCATGGTCGTTTCGAGCTCGGTCGGGGCGCCGAAGGAGAGGCCCTTCTGGATGCGCTCCTGCACGGCCGCGATGACCTGCGGATGGGCGTGCCCGAGGATCATGGGGCCCCAGGAGCCGACATAGTCGACATAGCGCTTGCCGTCGGCGTCGACGGCATAGGCCCCGGACGCTCTCTCGAAGAAGACCGGATCGCCGCCGACGCCGCGAAACGCGCGCACCGGCGAATTCACGCCGCCGGGGATATGGCGCTGCGCGGCTTGGAAGAGATCGTGGGATCGGCTCATCGGGGGTCTCCGTCGACAAAGAGTGAGGCATAGGCGCGCGCCGCGGCGGCGAGGTCCGGCTGCGCAAAGACACCGGTCACGACCGCCAGCATCCGGGCGCCCGCCGCGATCAATAGCCCGCCATTTTGTGGCGTGATCCCGCCGATCGCAACCGCGGGAATGCGAAGGCTGTCGCGCGCCGTGCTCAGAAGCCCCGAAGAGGCCCGTACCGCATGCGGTTTGGTGGCCGAGGGGAAGAAGCTTCCGAAGGCGACATAGCTGGCCCCGGCCTGCTCGGCGGCCCGTGCGAGGGTTAAGTCGTCGTAGCAGGAGACGCCGATGATGGCGTCTGCTCCGAGGCGCCGACGGGCCGCGATCGGGTCGCCGTCGTCGCGGCCGAGGTGGACCCCGTCGGCGCCGAGCTGCGCGGCGAGTGCCACATCGTCATTGACGACGAGGGGGACACCCGCGGCACGGCAGGCGCCGAGTACCGCGATCGCCTGGTCGCGTCGATGTTCCCGATCCGTGCCTTTGTGGCGATATTGGACGAGCCCGGCCCCGCCTGCGATGGCGCGTGCGACCTGGTCGGCTAGGACGCCCGGCTCCAGCAGGGTGTCGGG
>NZ_DATITZ010000044.1:0-8452 GCF_035467215.1 Thiocapsa sp.
AACGATCCACCGCTCAGGCCCTACAGCATGGCGACAGCCGCCTTCGGCACGGCTGCCGGCGCGGCCCAGAGTTTTTCAAGATTGTAGAAGTCACGCACCTTGGGCAGCATCACGTGCACAACAACGCCGTTGAGGTCCACCAGGGCCCATTCACCCTCGTTGACGCCTTCCAAACCGAGCGGGGGCTCACCCGCTTCCTTAGAGCGATACGCTACCGTCTCGGCAATCGCCTTGACATGGCGGTCCGACGTCCCCGATGCCACGACCATATAGTCGGTGATCGCGGTCTTGCCCCGAACATCCATGACCTCGATGTCGCGGGCCTTCATGTCCGCGAGTGTGTCGACCACCAATTGCCGTAGTGTCTCAAGCTGCATGCGATCTCCTCTGCTTTTGAATTAAACCGCGCCCAGCGCGGTATGCGATGTTTTGCGATGGGATCGGCCCCGGCGGACTTGACGACCGCCGAAGCTGGCGCGGTTTAAGATATTAAAAAATATAGAATTCGGCGGGCCTCCGGCCTACCGATACAAACCTTCCGCCGCAATGATCGAGATCACCGTATCGGGCAGCAGCCAGCGCGGACTTAGACCCTGTCGGATAAGCTCGCGCACACGGGTTGCCGAGACATCGATCTGGGTCACATCTTGAAAGAGGATGCGGCCGGCCGGCGTCTCCGCCAAGTCGCGGGCCCGGTCCCGGATACGCCCCGCGCAGAACGCCTGCAGGGCAGGATCCAGCGCGTCGGACGCACCCGGTCGACGCATCACCACGAGATGCGCCAGGTCCAGGATCTCGGCCGGACGATGCCAATCCAGGAAGCCCGCGAAGGCGTCGGCACCGATCAGCAGACAAACAGGAAGCTCTCCGCCCAGCTCGGCGCGGAGCGAGATCAGGGTGTCGTAGGTGTAGGAGCCGCCCGGCCGATCGATCTCGCGGTCGTCCGCGACAAATCCGGGCTGCCCGGCGATCGCGGCCTCCAACATGGCCAGACGCTGCGCCGAGGAGGCGACCGGCGGTGCACGATGCACCGCGACATTGAGCGGGACGAGTCGGATCTCGTCCAGACCGAGCGCCTGGAGACAATCGAGCGCCGGGCGCAGATGTCCGAAATGGATGGGGTCGAAGGTGCCGCCGAGGATGCCGATCATCAAGGCGTCGACGCGCGAGCAGCGGCAGGATCCGCAAACCCACTGGATCCTTCGGCCATCAGGTGCGGACCTCTCCGTCGCCCAGCACCACGAACTTCACCGAGGTCAGACCCTCGAGCCCGACCGGGCCGCGCGCATGAAACTTGTCGGTGCTGATCCCGATCTCCGCACCCAGGCCGTACTCGAACCCGTCGGCAAAGCGCGTCGAGGCGTTGACCATGACGGAGCTTGAATCGACCTCGCGCAGGAAACGTCGAGCACGGCTGTAGTCCTCCGTGACGATCGCATCCGTATGCGCCGAGCCGTGCGCCGCGATGTGATCCATGGCCGCATCGAGCCCGGAGACGACCCGGATGGCGAGGATCGGGGCCAGATACTCGGTGTCCCAGTCGGCCTCGGTCGCGGCAATCGTCCCGGGCAGGATCTCCCGGGTGCGCGCACATCCCCGCAGCTCGACACCCTTCTCGCGATAAGCGCTCGCCAGACGCGGCAGGATGGTCGCCGCGACGGCCTCGTCCACCAAGAGTGTTTCCATGGTGTTGCAGGTGCCGTAGCGCTGCGTCTTCGCATTCATGGCGATGGCGAACGCCTTGTCCGGATCGGCATCGGCGTCGATGAAGACATGACAGATGCCGTCGAGATGCTTGATGACCGGGACCCGCGCATCGCGGCTGATCCGCTCGATCAGACCCTTGCCGCCGCGCGGGATGATGACGTCGACGAACTCGGGCATGGCGATCATGGCCCCGACCGCCGCGCGATCGGTCGTGGCGACCACCTGCACGCCGTCGGCGGGTAGACCGGCCTTGACCAGGCCCTGCCCGATACAGGCCGCGATCGCCTGATTCGACTCGAAGGCCTCGGAGCCACCGCGCAACAGGGTCGCGTTGCCCGATTTGAGACAGAGCCCGGCGGCATCCGCAGTCACGTTCGGCCGCGACTCGTAGATGATGCCCACGACACCCAGCGGCACACGCATGCGCCCGACCTGAATGCCGGACGGGCGGTAATCCAGCCCCGTGATGGCGCCGATCGGATCCGGCAGGGCCGCGATCTGGCGCAGGCCCTCGATCATGGTGTCGATGCGCCCCTCGGTCAGCTCAAGCCGATCGAGCAGCGCGGCATCCAGACCCTTGGCGGCACCCTGCTCGAGGTCGATCCGGTTCGCTGCGACGATGGCCGCGCGTCGGCGATCGATCGCGTCGGCGATCGCGGAGAGGGCATCGTTCTTTTGGCGGGTCGTCGCCCGCGCCAAACCGCGCGACGCGGCACGGGCACGGCGTCCAAGGTCACCCATGTAGGCGTCGATATCGGTGATCTGTCGTTCGCTCATCTCGGACCTAAACCGCGCTCGGCACGGTATGCGATGTTTTTGGAATGGGATCGGCCCCGGCAGACTTGACGACCGCCGGAGTCTGCGCGGTTTTCGGAATCAGTGTAAGACGCCGCCCAGGGTCTGTATAGCCGAAAAGAGGCTATAGATCAGACGGAAGCGGCCGCTGCGTGGACACCGGGCAGACCCGGCCGCACCCGTCTCAGCGCTGCGGGATCGGCAGACCGGCCCGAAAGCCGCCGGCGGCCAAGGCATCGGCGACCACGGCCAAGCGGTGCCAGGGATCGCCGACGGCGAGCCCTTTGATCGACTGATCGACCAGCGAGCACTGATGGAGCAGCGCGCGCAGCAGGGTCGGCGAGAGACGTGACAGGGCGCGCTCCATTGCCGCAAGACGTTGCGGCGGCATACGCGCATCCCCGGCACCCGGTGCACGCGCGCCGCCCGCCCGCGCTGCAGCCGCTTCGGCCAGGGTCCGAAGCTCACGTGCCAAGACCCAGAGGACGAGAACATCCGCGGTTCCCTCGGCGCGCAGAACCGAGAGCACCCGCTGGGTGCGCGCGCGGTCTCCGGACAAGGCCGCGTCGGTCAGCGAGAAGAGGTCGAAACGGGCGCTGTCGGCGAGGTTTCCGAGCAGATCATCGAGCGCGAGCGGTCCCGGGTCGCGCAGCAGACGCTGCTTCTCGATCTCCTGCACCGCCGCCAGCAGGTTGCCTTCGGCACGTTCGGCAAGCAGCTCGGCCACGCCCGGCCCCGGCTGCAGCCCGACCGACTGCAGACGCTGCCCGAGCCACTGCACCAGCTCGCGCCCCTTCAGGGGCCAGACCTGCACCAGCGCACCGACCGACTCGACCCGCTTGGCCCATTGACTCAGCAGCTCCTTGCGGTCCAGCTCGGGCGCAATGATCAGGAGAAGGTTGTCCGGGCAGGGCCGATCGCAATAGGCGCGCACCGCCGCACCCCCGTCCTTGCCGAGCTTCGCCGTGCCGATGCGCAGCTCTATCAGCTTGCGCGAGGAGAAGAGCGACATGGCATCGGCCGAGGCGGCCAAGGCGTGCCAATCGAATGCGGCGTCCTGATCCAGGACCTCGCGCTCGGCGAAACCCTCACGGCGGGCCGCCTCGCGGATCAGACGCGCCGCCTCGCCGAGCTGATAGGGCTCGTCGCCGCAGACCAGGTACAGCGGGGCCAGGCCGCGGGACAAGGCGTCTTGGAGCTGGTTGAAGCGTAGGCGCATGGGTTCGAGACCCGTCAGAGCAGCGTCACACGCAGACGCATCAGGATCCGATCCGCGGCGTCGCGCGCGAAATCTTGATAGATCAGCTCCTCTTCGAGCTGTTTGCCGAGGACCTCAACATCCGGATTGTCGAAGTTACGGATCAGATCGAGCGACTGGCCCGGCACCTTCTGTGCCCCGTCGGGCGTGACGGCGTCGTAGCTCACCAGATAGTGAAGCTCGTAGGCCAGGACGCGACCGCCCGAGTCGACGGCCACCACTTGCGAATACCGACTCTCCGAGAGGATACGCAGAATCAGCTTTGCCTCGCCCGCCGTCGCCGCCAGGGTGACGTCGCCCCCCGCGAGCTGATCGACGAGGGCTGCACTTACCGGCGAGTTGCCGGCGGCCTGGATGTAGACCGGATTCAGCTCGGCCGGGATCTCCACGACACCCCGCAAGCGAAAACCGCAGCCGAGCTGAGCGAGGCAAACGAGCCCCAGGATCAGGAGAACGGCGGCTCGGCCCCACGCCACGGAGCGGGCGCGCGACGAGTCGCCAAGCCGTCCGGCGGCCGGGGCTAGAACGCGCATCTCGGATCGGCCGGCGGGCATCGGCATCAGTTGGCGACGATGTTGACGAGCTTGTTCGGAACCACGATGACCTTGCGCACCGTGGCCTCGCCGATGAAACGGCGCGCGTTCTCGCTTGCCAGCGCGGCGGCCTCGATGGTCGCGCGATCCGCGTCCGCGGGAACCTTCACGGTATCGCGCAGCTTGCCGTTGACCTGCACCACATAGTCGATCGTCGACTGCACGAGTGCATCCGCGTCGACCTCGGGCCAGGTCGAGGCTAGGATGTCTTCGCCGAACCCCAGCTCGCGCCACAGATGATGAGTAATGTGGGGCGCGATCGGCGCGAGGAGCCGCAGCACGATCGCAAGACCTTCCCGCAGAAGAGTACCGCGGGCGGGCGAGTCCGGGTCGAGCTTGTAGAGGACATTGACCAGGGTCATGCAGCCCGAGACGACCGTGTTGAACTGCTGACGCTCGTAGTCGAAGCGCGCCTTTTTGAGCACGCTATGGATCTCGCGCCTGGCGTCGCCGGCCGCTTCGTCGAGATCGCTCGCCGCCGGATCGCCCGCGCCGCGGATGGTGTCCGCCTCGGTCGTCGCCAGCCACCAGAGTCGCTTCAGGAAACGAAAGGCCCCCTCGACACCCTCGTCGTTCCATTCGAGCGACTGCTCGGGCGGCGAGGTGAACATGGTGTAGAGCCGCACCGTATCGGCGCCGTAGCGCTCGGTCAGGGCTTGCGGGTCGACGCCGTTGTTCTTGGATTTCGACATCTTCTCGATGCCGCCGAAGGTGACCGGAAGGCCGTCGGCCGCGAGCCAGGCGCGCACCAAGCGGCCCTTCTCGTCGCGCTCGGTCTCGACTTCGGCCGGATTGATCCACTGCTTGCGCCCGTCCGCATCCTCGCGATACCAGGTCTCGGCAACCACCATCCCTTGCGTCAGAAGGCGGGCGAAGGGCTCGTCGCAGTCGACCAGCCCCTCGTCGCGCATCAGTTTGTGGAAGAAGCGCGCATAGAGCAGATGCAGGATGGCGTGCTCGATCCCGCCGACATACTGATCGACCGGGAGCCAGTAGCTCGCACGCTCGTCGAGCATGGCGGTCTCGCAATCGGCCGAGCAGTAGCGGGCGTAGTACCAGCTCGATTCGAAAAAGGTATCGAAGGTGTCGGTCTCGCGGGTCTCGCCGCCGGGCAGCTCCGAGAAGGACGGCATCTTTTTGAGCGGCGAGCCGGAGCCGTCGACCACGACATTCTCGGGCAAGCGCACCGGCAGATCGGTCTCGGGGCGCAGAGCGCCGTCGGGGCCGTTCACCACCGGGATGGGGCAGCCCCAATAACGCTGGCGCGAGACGCCCCAGTCGCGCAGCCTGAAGTTCACGCGTTTGCGGCCCTTTTCGTGCTCCGTCAGCCAGGCGGCGATGGCCTCGAACGCCTCGATACTGGTCAAGGTCGAGAAAGGACCGGAGTTGATCAGAACGCCTTTTTGCTCGAAACGCTCGTCCCAGTTCAACCAATCCAGGGGAACTCGAGACGCGTCTCCGGGCACCGCGACGACCGGGCGGCTTTGCGAAGGTGTACCGGCAGCGGACGTGACCTCGAGCGTGAGGTCTTTCCAATCCGCGGGGACGATCACCGGCCGGATCGGGATGCCGTATTTGTGCGCGAAATGGAAATCACGCTCGTCGTGCGCCGGGACCGCCATCACCGCACCAGTCCCGTAACCCATGAGCACGAAATTCGCGGCGAAGATCGGCACCGCCTCGCCGGTCACCGGATGCAGGGCGTTCAGACCGAGCGGATGGCCCTTCTTCTCCATCGTCTCGATCTCGGCCTCCGAGGTGCCGCCCTTGCGACACTCATCGATAAAGGCCGCGAGTGCAGGCTGATCCTCGGCGGCTCGACGTGCGAGCGGATGCTCGGCGGCGACGGCGACATAGGTCACGCCCATGAGCGTATCCGGACGGGTCGTGTAGATCTCCAGCGTCTCGTCCGATCCTTCGATCCCGAAGCGCATCTCGACACCTTCGGAGCGCCCGATCCAGTTGCGCTGCATGGTGCGGACCTGTTCGGGCCAGCCGTCCAAGCCGTCGAGCGCGTCGAGCAGCTCCTGGGCATAGTCGGTGATCCGCACGAACCATTGCTGGATCTCGCGCTTCTCCACCGGCGCGCCCGAGCGCCAGCCCTTGCCGTCAATGACCTGCTCGTTGGCAAGCACCGTCTGGTCGATCGGATCCCAGTTGACCGTCGCCTGCGAGCGGTAGACCAGACCCTTCTCCATCAGACGCGTGAAGAGCCATTGCTCCCAGCGGTAATAGTCCGGATTGCAGGTCGCGAGCTCACGGTCCCAGTCGTAGCCGAAACCGAGCTGCTTGAGCTGGGTACGCATGTAGTCGATATTCGACTTGGTCCATTCCGAGGGCGGGATGCCCTTCTGGATGGCCGCGTTCTCGGCCGGCAGACCGAAGGCGTCCCACCCCATCGGCTGGAGCACGTTCTTGCCGAGCATCCGCTGATGCCGCGCGATCACGTCGCCAATGGTGTAATTGCGCACGTGCCCCATGTGCAACCGCCCGGATGGATAGGGGAACATCGAGAGGCAGTAGAATTTCTCGCGCGAGCGGTCCTCGACGGCCTTGAAGGACCGGTGATCTTCCCAATAGCGCTGGGCCGCGGCCTCGACGGCCTGCGGGTCGTAGTCGGTCTGCATGGATGTTCGGTCTTCCGGCAAGGGGGGACGGCAATGCGCGTAGGATACCGCAGCGGACGGATTCACGGCGACTCGGGGCGTCAGGGGGGACACCAGGGGGGCACCAGGGGGCGATCCCGGCCGATGCACCCGGTCCTTGCGAAATCGCGTCCATGCTGCACACTTTAACCTAGGTTTAAGGAATCGGCGTCTCGGCGCCTTTGCGTGACACGCGTCAGGCGTTGACGCAGCGGTAACCGCTGTCCCGCGCTCTACCCACCGGAGAGGATGATGAACGAAGAAGACAAAGGCACAACGACCGACAAACTGGTGGATGCCTACGAGCGGATGCTCAAGCAAACCCACGAGACCATCGAAAAGACCCAGGAAGAAACGGCACCCAAGTTCCGCGAGATCCTCGACAAGGCCCGCGACAACATGGTCGAGCTCGGCGAGCTGACCCGCGAAGAGGCCGAAAAGGTCTCCGACTACGTCAAACGCGACATCGAGGACGCGGCCAACTATATCGCCGAGACCGGCCAGGACATCCGCGATTGGTGGCGCTTCGACCTGCAGCTGATCGAGCAGCGCATGATGGACGCCTTTTCAAAGGTCGCCGACCAGACCAGCCTGCAACTGGCCCAATGGGCCGAGGTTGCCCGCCAGATGAGCCTCTATCAGGCCGGGGAGGTCACCGGCCCCGGCACCTTGGTGTGCGACCGCTGCGGTGCCGAGACACACTTCGTCAAGGCCGGGCGCATCCCGCCCTGCGCGGACTGCGGCGGCATGAGCTTCCGCCGCCGCAGCGACGAGCCTCGCGACAAGGGTTGAAGACATGACGAACGAGACCCGGCCCCGCGATGGACCCGATCAGCTCGTCGCCCCGCAGTTGCATCACGGGCCCCGCGCCGACTAGCATCGAAGCGCTCGTAAGACAACACCGACAGCGGACACACTCGATGTCCGCATACAACACCAAACGAGGACACCATCATGATTCGCCGCATCGCGCTCGCTCTCCCGGCTCTCGCCCTGACCATCTCCGCCGGCGCTCAGGCCGCAACCTTTATGGACGCCGATTGGGCGGCGTCCGCCTGCGAGGCATGGAACGGGGCCGGCGCCCTCACCGCCGGTTTAGGCGGCGATAATTGGGCGGCAAACAACGCCGGTCGTGGATACAAGGTCATCCAGCTCTACCGCACCAAGTGTGGCGAGGGCAGCCGCGTGGAGCTGCAGATCAGCGACAAGGACGGCAAGGCCATGTGCACCTACGGCGGCGCGGTGAAGACCACGACGCTCGACCCGAAGGTCGACTACCTGATGAATGCAACCGACGAGGACTGGGTCTGCATGGGCGAAGGCCGCCTAGGCTGCGGCGCGATGGGCGCAATGACGACCGGCAAGCTCAAGTTCAAAGGGCCCAAGATGGAGGCCATGGGTGTCATGGGTCCGTTCGACACCTTCCTGCAGCTGACCGGCAAGGTCCCGGGCGA
>NZ_DATITZ010000045.1:0-5589 GCF_035467215.1 Thiocapsa sp.
GTCGTTGTCGTATCCGATGGTCGATTACGACAACGACAACGACAACGACAACGATCTCGGACGCTCTCGGGATCTCTGCATTGCCCCACTAACTCTCGTCGCTCGTCCCCACGACACCCTGACCCAAATCCAGCTCGAGGCCGAGCCGGTAGAGCGCGTTCCTCTTGATGCCGGTCAGGCGCGCGGCAATCGCCACGGCTTGAGCCAGCGGCAAGGTCTCGCCCAGGATGCGCAGGACCCGCTCGGCCTCCGCGCGATCCGGATCGCCCGTATCGGCATTCCCCTCGACCAGGACGACCAGCTCGCCGAGGCGCTGCTCGGCGTCGCCCTCGAGGCGCTGCGCCAACTCGGACGCGGTGCCGACGAGGAAGGTCTCGAAGTGTTTGGTCAACTCGCGTGCCAGGACCAGGCGCCGCGTCTCCCCCAGCGCTTCGCCGAGATCACGCAGGGTCGCGAGGATCCGCTTGCCGCTCTCGTAGAGGATCAGCGTGCCACGCTCGCCCTTGAACTCGCCGAGCCAGGCCAGGCGATGCGACCGGGTGCGCGGGGGGAATCCGACGAACAAGAAGCGATCGCTCGGCAAACCCGCCGCCGAGAGGGCGCAGATGGCGGCATTGGCGCCCGGCACAGGCACGACGGTCAAGCCACGCTCGCGCGCCGCGGCCACGAGGCTGAACCCGGGATCGCTGATCAGGGGCGTACCCGCATCGGAGACGAGCGCGACGCTCCGGCCGGTCTCGATCTCGGCGAGGAGTCGAGGCGCGACACTGGCCTCGTTGTGGTCGTGATAGGCCACGAGCTTGGACGAGATGCCGAAATGGTTCAGCAGCCGAAGCGTCTGGCGGGTATCCTCCGCCGCGATCAAATCGACCTCGCTCAACACCTTACGCGCCCGATCGGTCATGTCCCCGAGATTGCCGATCGGCGTGGCGACCACGTATAGTACCCCCCTTGACTGCTGCACCCTGCCTCCCAACGTCTCAAACCGGAACGGATCATGCCCAAGAATCGCGTTGACCACCGTCCCCTGTCCACTCCGATCACAGTCATCGCTCTCCTCGTTGCCGTTTCACTCGTTGCCCTTTCACTGGCCGGATGCGCGATCGATCCGGCCCGGGACGAGGCGCGCCTGCTCGCACCGGTCGCGGGGGAGCCGCTGAGACAAGCCGATGCGCTCGCCGCGCAAGGACAGGCGGACGCGGCAGCCAAGGCCTATCTGGAGATCGCAAAGGGAACAACGCCACCGGCGCGCGAGCAACTCCAGTTGAAGGCGGCACGCGCCTACCTTATGGCCGGCGACACGCGGCAGGCACAGAAGACCATCGGCGAGATTTCGCGCCCGGCGCTCACGATCGGGCAGCGCGCGCAGCTCCTGCTGATCGAGGCGGATCTCGCCCTCTTGGACCGACGCCCCAAGGATGCGATCGCGCGACTCCAGGCCATGCAGGTCCAAACCTTGCCGAAGGATCTGAAGATTCAACGGCTCGGGACACTCGCCGCCGCCCAGCGTCTCGCCAATGATCCCGTCGCCTCGGCCGAGTCGCTGATCGCGCTCGATCGGCTGCTCGACAACGAAGATGCACGTCTGCTGAATCAGGTCTCGCTGGTCACGACCTTGAGCGCACTGAGCACCGAGCAACTGCGCAATCTCTCACGCAGCGCAGGCGGAGCCATGAAAGGCTGGGCGGAGATCGCGCTCTTGGCACGCGACGCAGGCGCGGATCCTGCGACGTTCCAAACCCGCTATCGCCAAGAGCAGGCCAAACGACTCGGTCATCCGGCCCATCCGAGATTGGCCGAGGCGTACGTCAAGATCCTGTCCGGGGGGTACGCCTCGGGCGACAGCGTCACGGTCATGCTCCCGCGCGGCGGACGTTTCGCGGGCGCCGCCACATCGGTGAAGGACGGTATCGAGGCCGCCAGCCGAGCGGACAGCAGCGGCAACCGACCGGCGCTCGACTTCATCGACAGCACCCAAACGGCCCGCGCGCGCTCCATTCACGCGAAGGCCGTGGAGGGCGGCGCGGACTACGTGATCGGCCCGCTCGAGAAGGAATCGGTGGACAGCCTCGCCGCCGGCCCCGCACTCGCGGTGCCGACGCTGGCCCTGAATCAGACGACCCGCGACAGCCAGCCCGCAGCGAATCTCTTTCAGTTCTCGCTCTCGCCCGAGAACGAGGCGACGGAGGTCGCCGACAAGGCCGCCGCGATGGGTCTGAAACGCGCCGCAGTGCTTTATCCGGAAGGGCCGTGGGGAGCACGTCTCGCCAGCGCATTCCGCAACCAGTGGCGCCGACTGGGCGGAACGCTGGAGGCCGAAGCCGTCTACAACCCGACGGCGCGGAGCTTCGAGAAGACGGTGAGCACCCTGCTCGGCGACTCGCAGGCGGATGTCGTCTTCCTGGTCGCGACCAACGATCTCGCGCACAAGCTGTATCCGCAGATCCGGCTGAGCGCATCGTCGGTGACGGTCATGTCCACCTCGCACGTCTACTCGGGCGTCTTCGATCCGAGTCGAGACCGGGTCCTGTCGGGGCTCTATTTCGTCGATATCCCCTGGATGCTGAACAGTCGCGGAGAGGGTGCTCTGTCGCGCAGACGCCTGAGCGGATCCTCGTTCGAGGTCGCCAATCCGCTGGCCCGTCTGTACGCGATGGGGATCGACGCCTACCGCATCGCCCCGCGACTGACCGCGCTGGCCAAAAATCCGGGCGCCTTTTATCCGGGACAAACCGGCGGTCTTTCGCTCGACGCGCTGGGCCGCATCCAGCGCCAGCTCGCACTCGGACGCTTCGGCGAGACGGGCGTGCTCGAAGCGGGTGAGTCATCCGATACGCCGGCTTCGGAGACCCCTTGAGCGGCGACACGCGTCGCCCGTCCTCGGCGACGACCGACGCAACAGTCGGAACCCGGGATGTCGGCGACACCAAGGAGCGGCTCGCCGAGGATTATCTGAAACGCCGCCATCTGCAACCCATCGCGCGCAATCACCGCTGCCGCTTCGGCGAGATCGACCTGGTGATGCGCGACGGCGCGACCCTGGTCTTCGTCGAGGTCCGATACCGACGCTCGGAGCGCTTCGGAACGCCGGCCGAGACGGTCGACCGACGCAAGCAACAGCGTCTGACGGCGGCCGCGAGCCATTATCTGCAAGCTCACCCGACCATGTTACCCTGTCGATTCGACGTGGTTGCGGTCAGCGGCGAAGACCGAATCGAGTGGATCAAAAATGCCTTTTCCGTTGAATCATAATCCTCCCTTCGACCTCCTCATGCGGCCGCGGCTCGGTCGAGTCGGCGCGGCCGTGCGGTCGATCATGCAACAACGACGCGCCGCAGCGGCCCTGCTGCTGATCGGTGCGACGCTCCTGTCCGGTTGCGCGCCGATGCTCTTCGGCGCAGCGGCCGTCGGGACCGCCGCCACGGTCCACGACCGCCGCCCGGCGAACGTCATCCTCGACGATCAGCAGATCGAGCTCGAGGCGATGAGCGCCTTGTTCGGCAATGCCGAGATCAGGGGCCGCTCCCAAATCTCGGTCACCAGCTACAACCGCACCCTATTGCTCACCGGCACGGCCGACACGACCGAGGTGGCCCGAGAGGCCACGACGCTGCTCAGCCGCATCGGAAAGGTCCAGCGGGTCGTCGACGAGATCAAGGTCGGTCCCCGTCTCGACCTGAACCGACAAGCCCAAGACACCTATCTCACGGGTCGCGTCAAGACAGACCTGATCGGCGTGCGGCTGCCGGGATTCGACCCGACTCGGGTCAAGGTGGTCACCAGCGACGCAGTGGTCTTTCTGATGGGTCTCGTGAGCCCCGCGGAGGCCGATGCCGCAGCCGAGAAGGCCAGTTACGTGCCCGGTGTCGAGCGTGTGGTGAAGCTCTTCGAGTATGTCGACGACAACAACACCTGAGCTGTCTTCGGGATTCCTGAAGAGTCTTGCCCGGATCGCCGGCGCGGGACGATTGCTCACGGATCCGGCCGACTGCTGGCCCTATGGGTACGACAACAGCAGACTCCACGCACTGCCCCGAGGCGTCGTCTTCGCCGCAGACGAGGCGCAGGTTACGGCGCTGGTCGTGCTCTGCCGCGACGCAGGCGTCCCGCTCGTCGCGCGTGGGCGCGGGACCGGTACGACCGGTGCGACTGTTCCGGACCGCGGCGGCATCGTGCTCTCCTTCGAGCGCATGGACGCCATCCTGCGCATCGCACCGGAGGATCGCCTCGCCGTCGTGCAGCCCGGGGTGCTCAACGAGCAGCTCCAGCACGCGGTCGGCGCCTTCGGGTTCTTCTGGCCGCCCGACCCCACCAGTGCCGCGAGCTGCACGATCGGCGGGAATCTCGCCTACAACTCGGCGGGACCGAGGGCGGTCAAGTACGGGACGCCGCGCGAGAATACGCTCGGACTCACCGCGATCGACGGTCGCGGCGAGCGACTGCGTACGGGTGTGCTCACGACCAAAGGTGTGGTCGGCTACGACCTCACCCGACTCATCATCGGCTCGGAGGGCACACTCGCCCTCATCACCGAAGCCACGCTGAAGCTCACCCCGCTACCCGAGGCCAAGCGCACGCTGCGTGCCGCCTATGCGGACATCCACGCGGCTGCGGCCGCCGTGTCGGCGATCATGGCGCAGCCCGTGATCCCCTGCGCTCTCGAAATCATGGACTCGGCGGCGATCCGCACCGTCCGGCGCCATGCGGGGCTCGATCTGCCCGAGGGCGTCGGCGCACTGCTGATGATCGAGGTCGACGGACCCGCCGCCTGTATCGATCAGTCCGTCACCGCCGTCGCCGCAGCCGCGCAACACGCAGGCCTGATCGAGATGCGTCGCGCCGAGTCGGCCGCGGAGGTCGCCGCGCTCTGGAAGACCCGCAAGGCGCTCTCCCCGGCCTTGCGCCATATCGCGCCGAAAAAGATCAACGAGGATGTCGTAGTTCCGGTCTCGCGCATGGCCGAGCTCATTGATGGCCTGGAGCGGTTGTCGCAAGAAAGCGGCATGCAGATCGTGAACTTCGGTCATGCCGGAAACGGCAACATCCACGTGAATCTCTTGATCGACCCGGACGACCCGGCTGCCGTCGAGAGCGCACATCGGTGTCTGGATGCCATGTTTTCGCTCGTACTACAACTCGGCGGGACACTCTCGGGCGAGCACGGTGTCGGGATTGCCAAGCGCGACTTCGTCGCCCGCGAGATCGATCCACCCGTGCTCGCGCTGATGCGCGACATCAAGCGTCAATTCGATCCGGCGGGGATCCTCAATCCCGGGAAAGGCTTACCGGAGAACGCGCGGGAACCTGAAACGAATCGCTGAACCGAAACGAAAGGTTTCGGCACGGCTATTTGCCCGGTCGCACCAAGCCACCGAGCCCGACCGCCTCGAGCGCATCCAGAAGCAGGCGTCTCACCGACGCCGCATCCTCGCATTGCAGGGCCACCTTGAGCACCTCGCGGGCCCGTGCCCGGCTGATGCTGCGGATCACGCGCTTCACGCGCAGCAGGCTTCCCGCCCCCATACTCAGGCTATGCACGCCCATCCCGAGCAGGAGGAAGGTCGCGAGCGGATCCCCCGCCATCTCTCC
>NZ_DATITZ010000046.1:0-24708 GCF_035467215.1 Thiocapsa sp.
TTGATCGTGCATGCCCATCTGCTGCGTAAGATTCTGGCGTTCAACGTGATGGGCAGCGGCGTCTTCCTGGTCCTCGCCGGCCTGGCAGGTCGCACGCCGTCGGGGATCCCGGATCCGGTGCCACACGCGATGGTGATCACCGGGATCGTGGTGGCGGTCGCCGCCACGGCCTTGGCGCTCAGCCTAACGCTGCGTGTCGCGGGAGCAACCGGGAGCGCCCGCTTGCCCGACGAGGCCGAGCGCTGAGCCGATGGATACGGCTATCTTGGCCCAAAGTGGACTGACTGCGCCCATCCTGGTGCCGCTGATCGGCGCACTGCTCGCCTTCGTCATACGACGGTGGGCGACCTCGATCGGCCTGCTCAGTGTTCTCGCGCTCCTCGGAGCCGTGATCCTCCAGGTCCCGAGCCTCTTTGCCGATGGCCCGCAGCGCCTTGCGGTGGGCGGCTGGGGTGCGCCACTGGGCGTCGATCTCTATGCGGACGGGTTGAGCATCGCGATGCTGCTCATGACCGCCGTCGTCGGGCTCGGGATTAGCCTTTACGCCGCCGTCTATTTCCGGGGCACACCCGCCCGGGGGCAGGCCTTCTGGCCGCTCTGGCTGCTCCTGTTGACGGCGCTCAATGCGCTCTTCCTATCGGCCGACATCTTCAATCTCTATGTGACGCTGGAGATCCTGGGTCTCTCGGCGGTGGCGCTCACGGCGATTGCGGGCGGTGCGGATGCGCTGGTCGGGGCCATGCGCTATTTGCTGGTCAGCCTGCTCGGATCGCTCGCCTATCTGCTCGGTGTCGCACTGCTCTATCACGCCTACGGGACGGTCGATATCGCCCTGCTGGCCGAGCGGATCGCCGCGGAGCCGGCCGCGTGGGCCGCGATGGGCTTGATGAGCGCCGGCCTGATGCTCAAGACGGCGTTGTTCCCCCTGCACTTCTGGCTGCCGCCGGCGCATGCGAGCGCGGCGGCGCCGGTCAGCGCGGCGCTCTCCGCGCTCGTGATCAAGGGCTCCTTCTATCTGCTGCTGCGTCTTTGGGTCGAGCTGTTCGGCGAGATCGCCGGTGGGGTCACGACGCTGCTGGGTCTGCTGGGCGCAGCGGCCATCCTCTGGGGCTCGATTCAGGCCCTGGCACAAACGCGTCTGAAGCTCCTGATCGCCTATTCGACGGTGGCCCAGATCGGCTATCTGTTTCTGGCCTTTCCGCTGGCCGTCGGGAGCGGGATCATGGCCTGGAGCGGCGTGCTCTATCTTGCACTCTCCCATGCCTTGGCGAAGGCGGCGATGTTCCTGGTTGCAGGGAACCTGCTGCGCTTCGGCGGGCATGACCGGATCGCGGATCTGGATCGGGTCGTGCAGCGGCTGCCGCTGAGCATGGCGGCCTTCGCCCTGGCCGGGGTCAGCATCATGGGGCTGCCGCCGAGCGGCGGATTCATCGGCAAATGGTTGTTGCTGGAGTCGGCGCTGACGCAGGGTCGCTGGGGCTGGGCGATCGTCATCATCCTCGGCGGCGTTCTGGCGGCGACTTACGTCTTCAAGGTTGTCGGCTATGCCTTCACCGAGTCCGAGAACCCGCATCAGGCCCAGCCGGTACCGGCAACGATGGAGTGGGTCGCCTTCGCACTGGCCGCTGCGGCGGTGCTGATGGGATTGATCGTCTCCCAGCCGCTCGCCTTGTTAGAGATCGGCGACCCCTTTGGGATCCAGACGGAGGTCGTGGCGCCATGACGCTGGACGCCTGGGTTCCGCTCCTGGTCCTCTGCAGCTCGCTGGTGCCGGGTCTTCTGATATTCGGTCTGGACGAGTCGCGCGTGCGTTTGCGCACCACGCTCAACCTGGCGGGGGCCTTGACCAAGCTCGCGCTGGTGGGCGTCATGCTCTGGGGCGTCGCCCACGGGCACACCTACGAGGTCCGCCTCACCTTTCTGCCGGGCCTGGATTTAGGCTTGCGCGCCGGACCGCTGGCGCTGCTTTTCCTGGTTCTGTCGAGCCTGCTGTGGCTGGTCACGACCATCTATGCCATCGGCTATCTGGAGGGATCGCCGCATCGCAGCCGCTTTTTCGGGTTCTTCAGCCTCTGCGTGACCGCGACCGTCGGGGTTGCGATGGCCGCCGACATGCTGACATTCCTGCTCTTCTACGAGATGCTGACACTGGCCACGTATCCTCTGGTTGTCCACCGCGGCACCGAGGTCGCGCGTCGTGCCGGGCAGGTCTATCTGGCCTATACGATCGGCGGCGGCGCCCTGATGCTGTTGGGGATCGTGTGGCTCTACACCCTGACCGGCACGCTTGAGTTCACGCCGCGCGGGTTCGTCTCCGACCTGGATCCATCGCATCATCCGGCCCTGATCGTCATCTTCGTCTTTCTGATCGCCGGGCTCGGCGTGAAGGCGGCACTCATCCCCCTGCACGCCTGGCTCCCGATGGCGATGGTTGCCCCCGCACCGGTCTCGGCACTCCTGCACGCGGTCGCCGTCGTCAAGGCCGGCGCCTTCGGGATCGTGCGCGTCGTGTACGAAGTCTTCGGGGTCGAGTTCGCGGCCGTTCTGGGCGTCACCCTGCCGCTGGCGATCCTGGCCGCGGCAACCATCCTCTACGGATCGCTGCGGGCGATCTTTCAGGACGATCTCAAGCGGCGTCTTGCGTTCTCGACGGTCAGCCAGGTCTCCTACATCATCCTGGGTGTGGCCATTGCCAGCCCCATCGCCACGATCGGCGGACTGGTGCATCTGGTGCACCAGGGACTCATGAAGATCACGCTCTTCTTCTGCGCGGGGAATCTGGCCGAGACCCTGGGAATCCACAAAGTCAGCGAGATGAACGGCGTCGGCCGCCGCATGCCCTGGACCATGGTCGCCTTCACGATCGCCGCCTTCGGGATGATCGGCGCACCGCCGGTGGCCGGCTTCGTCACCAAGTGGTATCTGGGACTGGGCGCCTTGGATGCGGGCCAGCATTGGGTGCTGGTCGTCCTGGCGGCAAGCAGCCTACTCAATGCGGCCTATTTCCTACCGATACTCCATGCCGCCTGGTTCCGCGAGGCACCCGCAACCTGGCCCGAGGAGCGGGACTTCGGGCGTCGCCAGACCGCGCGCGCCCTCCTGTGGCCGCCCCTGGTGACCGCGCTGACCGCCTTACTGGCCGGGCTCTTCGCGGCGCTGCCCTTCAGTCCTCTGGAATGGGCGCGCTTTATCGCGGAGCAGGAGTTCACGCGACCGTGAGCGTGGAGGTCCTTGAGGCGGCGGCGCTGTTCGCACTGGTCTGGCCGTTCGTTGCGGCGTCCCTGTGGGCCGTCCGTGCGGCACGGCCATGGGTGATCGGGCTTCTGCCCTGGTCGGCGGCGCCCGCGCTGGCGGTTGCACTGCTTGTCCCTGACCTGACGCTGCCGCTGCCCGAGACGCTGCTGGGCAGCGGACTGGCGCTCGATGCCACCGGACGGGTCTTTCTGGCGACGACGGCGCTGCTCTGGTGGGTCGCGAGCGCGCTGATGGTCGGGCGACGACCCGGCGGTGGCGGCGAACGGCGTTCGGTCTTGCCGGCGCTGCTCGCGATGGGGGCCGGCTTCACGCTCGCCCTGGCGGACAACGGGCTCTTGTGGTTCGCCGCCGGGACGCTGGCGGGCTATGCGGTCTACGCGCTGATCCTGCAGGATGCGGCGCGACCGGCACGCGCGGCCGGCCGACGGCTGGTCATCCTGCTCGTGCTCAGTGATCTGCTGCTGTTCGAGCTGTTCCTGATCCTCGCCCATGCGGCCGGCGGGACCTCTTTCGCCGACCTGCGCGGGGCGGTTGCCGCGCTCGACAACCCAACATTTGTCCTGGCCCTGATGACGCTCGGATTCGGGGTAAAGGCCGCCGTGCTCGGCGTGCATCTGTGGCTGTTGCCCGCATTCGGGTCGACGACACTCGGGGTGCGTGTCGCGCTGATCACCTTTGTCGCCGCAGCCGGTCTGCTCGGCTGGCTGCGTCTTCTGCCCTTGGGTGAGATGACCTGGACGGCCGAGGGGGTGGCGCTCCACGGGTGGGCATTCGCGACGGCGGCCACGGCTCTGATGATGGGCTTTTTGTGGGCAGGGCAGCGCGCGCTTGCGGGCGGTATCCTGATGGCGCTGACGGGGCAATGGCTGTGGGCGCTCGCGGCCGCGCTGCAACGACCCGAGTCGGGCGTCGCCATCGCGGCCCTCTTGCCGATGCTTGCGCTGCAATCAAGTCTCGCGCTCGCCGCGCTGGTGCTGCTCGATGACGCCGGCCGGACCCGACACCGGGCGCTGCGCATGGCGATGGCCTGGCTCGCCGTCGTGCTGGTGGTGCTCGCACCCCTGCCGCTCTTTGTGGTCTGGATCGCTGCGGGGCCTCTTTTCGCCCTTGATCTGGTCGCCCTTGATCCGGTCGCCCTTGAACTGGCGTGGCCGTCGGTTGCGGTGGCGCTGCTGCTCGGTCGGTTTATCGCGGGGATGACGCCGCATGAGGGGGCCTCGAGTCGGTCTCGGTCAAGACATCCGCAAAGCCGAATGACGCTCGGTGCCGGCCTCCTTGTCGCCTCGGCCGTCGGGGCAGCGACAGGCCTGCTCGGATACCCGCCGACCGGCCTCTGGTCGCCGATTCAGGCCGACGCGCCCGACTGGTCCTACGGCTCGGCTGTCGCGGTCGCGGTTCTCGTCGGAGCCGTCTCGCTCGGTTGGCTCGCATCGCTGCGCGCGCGGCAGCGTCCCGCGCCCGGTTCGGTCGGCTGGTCGCCGACCCGAGTGCCCGCATTACATGAGCGACTGCGCGCCCTGCGCGGGCAGCTGCGCCATATCTTGCGGAGCCGACTGCCGGGTTGGCGCGACGCCATCCTGGACGCACTCGCGGCAGCCGCGTCGAGCGCGTCTGCCTGCGCGCTCGTTCGACGGGCCGAGGCAAGGCTGATGCGCTGGGAGTCCGCCTTGGCGATGCTGCTCCTGGCCGGTCTCGCCGTCGGGTGGTCCGCGTTTGGTGGTTGACGGGAAATGCGTTCTGACGGGTCCTGTTGCCGCTCGTTCGGAAAGGCTCTAACCTCTGGTGATTCGAATCAACACCAAAGAGCACGCCATGGATTTCGTCGCCGACAAAGATGCGGACCTGATCCCCTTCGTGTTATCGCAGATCCTCGATACCTCGATCAACGGCATTACACTCTCGGATCCGGATCAAGAGGACAACCCGATCGTTTACGCCAACGAGGCGTTCGAGCTGATCACGGGTTACAGCCGCGAGGAGATCGTCGGGCACAACTGCCGCATCCTCCAAGGTCAAGAACACGACCAAGAGGGGCTCGAGAAGGTTCGCGAAGCCATCCGCGAGCACAAGCGGACGACGGTCACGCTGCGTAACTATCGCAAGGACGGAACGCTGTTCTACAACCGCTTCTCCATTCGGCCGCTGTACGATCGCCAAGGCAAGCTGATCTATTTCCTGGGCGTCCAGTACGACGTGACCGAGCAGGTCTATGCTCGGGAAGAATTGGAACGACTCAAGGAGATGTTGCGCGTGGCCGACCGGGAGACCTGATCGGACCTCGGCCCCGGCGGCATCGGTTCTTCATCGTCACCGATCACCGAAAACCGGGCTCGAATGCCCTTACTCCGGCCCTGAGTCGGGGTCGATACCCAAGGCACGTAACCGCTCGGCCAATCGCTCGGCACGCGCCTGTTCCCGGTCCGCCCGCGCGTTGGCCTCCCGGGCACGCTCCGCTTCCCGCTCGGCCCTGGCAGCTTCCCGCGCTGCACGCGCGGACTGCTCGATGGCTCGCGCCTGCTCCGCATCGGCCCGTCGCGCCAACTCGATGGAGCTCAAAAACGGCCGTCCGGACGGATCGAACAACTCCAGCGTCTCGGGCGTGAGCGCAAAGCGCATGCCTAGGCGCGGACTGGTCCAGCCTCGGACATGGGATTGTGCGGCTAGGCGGGACGTGCCATCGTCGGTCCGACGCCGTATCCAGATCTCCAGGCGGTTCCGGTCGGGATCGTAGAGGTAATACTCTTCGACACCGTAGCGATCGTAGAAGGCCAGCTTGTCCGCCATCTCCTTGGCGCTGTTGGACGGCGACAGGATCTCGAACACGACCTGAGGGGCGATCCCGTCCTCCTCCCACTGCCGGTAAGAGCCGCGCCGCCCCTTCGGACGGCCGAAGGCGACCAGCACGTCCGGGGCGATCGGCCCGGTCTCGCGCCGATCCGGCACCGGATACCAGAGCAGATCGCCGGCGATGAAGACATCCGGGCGGTCAGCGAAGAGGATCTCCAGATTTTCCTTGATCTTGACGATCCACTCGTACTGCTCGGTGTTGTCCGCCATCGGCTGTCCGTCGCTCTCGGGATAGGGGTCGTCGGGGTCGATATGCAGCAAGGGGTTCATCGGCTTGCTCCGGTTGTGTCCAACGGGCTGATCTCGGCGGATTCTACTGCGTCGGTCAAAGGAGAGAGTACACGAAAAGAGCTCACCCGATTGTGCCTCGCTCTCGCTCGGCACAACCTCGACGACCAACAGGCTACATGCGTTCGATGCCAAAACGCCTCAGGATGCCCTTCTCGATCACCACCGCGAAGAAGGCGAAGACCGAGAGCCCCAGGAATCAGCCCCCAGGCTGCGAGATCCAAGCCACCGGTATGGAAAACAGCCTGCATGGGCGGGGCATAAGTGAAGAGGAGCTGCAGCCCGATCAGGACGAGACTGGCCCAGAAGGCGACCGGATCAAGACCCGCCTTGAGCGCCAAGGCCATGAGCGCGCCTTCGGTCGGATCGCCGACCAGGGTCCAAGCGCCCGTATCGTCGCGGCTCAGGTGGGCGTCGATGCACAGGAGCGCGCAGCGCGCCAGGCCCAGCAGGCCCTCGTCACGACGCGGATCGATCGATCTGCCGTCCTGCTCGAAGCCGCCGTCGGGGGCATAACCCGCACCGCTCACCTGGATGTCGCGATCCGGCAGCACCAAACGGACCGCCGTCATCTCGTTCTTGGTCAGGGTACCGGTCTTGTCCGAACAGATCACGGTGACCGACCCTAAGGTTTCCACCGCAGGCAGACGCCGCACGATCGCCCTCTCCCGGGCCATGATGCGGGTGCCGATCGCCAGGGTGATGGTCACGATGGCGGGAAGCCCCTCGGGGATGGCCGCGACCGCGAGGCCCACGACGGCAAGAAAAACATCCGCCGGGGGCATCGCCACGACCCGATGGCCGTAGGCATAGGTCAGTGCGCCGAGGGCGAGGATGAAGAGCGTGAATATCTCCGGGTACCAGCTCTTCGGCATCGATCTCGCGCCGGCTGCCGTCGCGCAGCACGGTGGCCCGACTCGCCAGCATGGCGCGCACCGCCTCGAGTGCCTGCTCGACCTTACCCTCTTGAACGAATCCGATGAGCGCGTTGATGATGACCAATCTGCTCGGCCGACACACCGAGATGCCGGTGGTGACGGTCGAGCACGACATGCGCATCGAGCCCGACCGGGTCCATCTGATCCCGCCGGCCAGCATGATGAGTGTCTCGGGCGACGCCCTGCGCCTGACACCGAAGAACCCCCGCGGACTCATGCTGCCGATCGACCTCTTCTTCACCTCCGTCGCCAAGGAGTTCGGCAAGCATGCCGTCGGCGTGGTGCTCTCCGGCACCGGATCGGACGGCACACGCGGCTCGGTCGCCATCAACGACGCCGGAGGCCTGCTGCTCGCCCAAGAGCCGGAGTCGGCCAAGTTCGACGGCATGCCGCGCAGTACGATCGCCACCGGCTTGGTCGATGCCATCCTTCCCCCGGACGCGCTGGGGCCGCGCATCGTCGAGCATATCCATCAGGTCCCTCGAGCCAAGGTCCAGCCCGACGGGCGTGCCTTGGGCATCGACAAGGACGACGCCTTCGAGGAGACGATGCACCTGCTGCAGCACCAGGGCGGCATCAACTTTCGGGAATACAAGCCAGCCACCGTGATGCGCCGGATCGAGCGACGCATGCAGGTCCGTCATACCCCGGATCTGGCCAACTATGTCCGGCTGCTCGACAACGATCGGGGCGAGCTGGCGGTCCTGCGCCGCGAGGTGCTGATCCCGGTCACCAGCTTCTTCCGCGACCCGGAGACCTTCGACATCCTGGCCGAGACGGTCGTGAAGACCATCGTTGCGGAACGGGGCGAAAACCAACCGATCCGGGCCAGGGTCGCGGGCGCCTCCACCGGCGAGGAGGCCTATAGCCTGGCGATCCTGTTCGCCGAGGCATTCGATCGCGCACGGCGCTGGCCTAACTTCAAGCTCTTCGCGACCGACGTGGAGCAACAAAACGTCGAGGTCGGGGGTGCCGGGGTCTTCTCCGAGGCGATCACGGCGGAGCTCTCTCCGGAACGGCTCGAGCGCTTCTTCTACAAGCGCGGCAACCACTTCGTCGTGAAGAACGAGATCCGCCAAAGCATCGTCTTCGCCAAACACAATCTGCTCGAAGACCCGCCCTTTACGCGGATGAATCTGGTCTCGTGCCGCAACCTCTTGATCTATTTCCGCACCCAGGCTCAGGAACGGGCGTTGCGTCGAATCCAGTACGCATTGGCCCCGGGCGGCTTCCTCTTCCTGGGTCCGAGCGAGACCTTGGCCGAGCTTCAGTCGGATTTCACCGCCGTGAGCTCCAAGCACAAGATCTACCGGATCCTGCCCCATGTGTCGCTGCCGCTGGATCTGGCGAACACCCCGCTGGTCACGCGCGCGACCGGCGTGCCCGGGCGGCGGCTCGGACGGCGCGGCCATCAGCTCGCCAGCGATGCCGCGGTCATCGATGCCGGACAATCCATGCTGCTGCGCGGCTATGCGCCGGCCAGCCTCCTGCTCAGCAATCGTTTCGAGCTGCTCCACGTCTTCGGCGAGCTCGGCGACTATCTGCGCATCGCCGAGGGCAATGCGACCCTGGATGTCGCCAAGCTGCTCGCGGCCCCGCTCGCCCCGGTCGCGCAAGCGCTGCTGCATAAGGCCTCGCGCAGCGCGGCGCCTTTGCGCTCAGATGTCCTGACCCTCGGGCTCGCGAACGGCGTCTCGCGCCGGTTGCGTCTGGTGGTGCGGCCGTTCGATGTCATTCAGGGCGAGTCGCATCTGCTGCTGTCGTTCGAGCCCGAGCCAGAGCCCGAGCAGGTTCCGCTGCCGCATGTGAAGCGCATGCAGGCGGTGCTGGACTCGCTGCCGGAGCATGTCGCCGTGCTCGATCCGAACGGCGTCATCACGCTGGTGAATCGAGCCTGGCGCGAGCTCGCCTCCGCCAACGGCGACCCCGACCTGAAGGTCTCGGGCGTCGGATCCAACTATCTTTCCGCGTGCGATGGTGGCTCGGGCACCGACAACCCCGGGGGACGGACCGCACTGGAGGGCATCCGCGCGGTCCTCGACGGGCGGCGCCAAGCGTTTGCGATGGAGTATCCCTGTCACTCTCCGCATGGGCGACGCTGGTTCTCCATGCACGTCGCGCCGATTCGATACCCCGCCGGCGGCGTCATCGTCAGCCACATCAATGTCAGTCAGTGGTCCGAAGCCGGCAGCGAAGGCTAACGGCATGACGACGGCAACCGATCAGCCGGGAACGGACCCCGGCAACCCGTTCGAGATTACCGACGAGGAGCTGCGCACGCGCGCGCTTCTCGCGCTGCGGCAGGGGCGCTTCGATCTCGCCGAAAAGCTCCTCCTCGGCAAGGATGTCGACCAAGCCGCCTTGGTCGAAAGCCTGCGTATCTATCAGGCCGAGCTCGAGATCCAGAACGAGGAGCTTCAGCGCAGCCATCATCGGACCCAGACCGCCCTGAATCGATTCATGGCCTTCTTCGACAGCCTGCCCGTGGCCGAGCTGGTCGTCGACGGCCAAGGGCTCGTGAAGGAGGCCAACGAGGAAGCGCGGCGCCTCTTCGATCTGCGCGATACGGTCTACCACCAATATTTCTTCATCCGGCTGATCGAAGCATCCGACCGGGGTTCGGCCGTTCACGCGCTCGCGCATCTACGCCCGGAGGAGCCGATCGATCTCCACGAGCTGAAATTCCGCGACAACACCGACGAGGTCTTCATCGGCGATCTGCACATGGCCGCGCTGCCGACCGACGAGGACGAAGGGCGTCGCGTCCTCTGTGCCGTCGTCGACCGCACCGAGGCCGTCCTGCAACGGGAGGCATTGCGCGAGAGTCGCGAGCGTTATCGCGTCATCGCCGAGTTGAAGCGTTCGCGCGAGCAGCTGCACTTTCTCGCCCAGCACGACGCCCTTACGGGACTCCCGAACCGGAGTCTGTTCCGCCAGCGTTTGGAGGAGGCGATCCCCCGCACGATCCGCCGCGGCGGTGAAACGGCACTCCTCTTCCTGGACCTGGACCGATTCAAGATCGTCAACGACACGCTCGGGCACCCGGTCGGCGACCTCCTGCTCAAATAGGTCGCGGGGCGTTTGACGCAAGGCGTGCGTGCGTGCGACACCGTTGCGCGCCTGGGGGGCGACGAGTTCGTCGTCATCTCCGAGGACGTTCAAGAGCCCAACGATGCGGCGATCCTGGCAAGACGCCTGCTCGATCTCTTCGCGGCACCCTTAGACGTCGAGGGCCGCGAGATCTTTCTCAGCCTGAGTATCGGCATCGGCATCTATCCGCTCGACGGAATCGATACCGACACCCTGATCCGACATGCCGACATCGCCATGTATCGCGCCAAGGCGGCCGGCCGCAACGGGTTCAGATTCTTCGACCCGGAGATGTCGGAAGGGGCCGCCGAGCGCCTGCGCTTGGAGCAGGAGTTGCGAAGCGCGCTCCCGCTCGACGAGCTGATGCTCGAATATCAACCCCAGGTCGGTTTGCCCGACGGCGGCCTGTGCGGCGTCGAGGTGCTGTGCCGTTGGAACCATCCGAGGCTGGGTCTCCCGGCGCCCGCCCACTTTCTCCCGATGGCGATCGACATCGGGCTGATCGATCAATTGGATCTTTGGGTTCTCGAGCACGCCTGCGCACAGCTGGTTGCCTGGGATCGAGGCGGATTTCGGGTGCCCCGGCTCGCGGTCAATCTCTCCGTGCATAGGATTCAGAGCGACGGCGTTTTGGAGCAGATCCAATCGATCCTCGCACGGACGGGTATCGATCCGCGGCTGGAGCTGGAGCTGATCGAGGCGTCGATCATGGAGCGCCCCGCGCGCACGATCGCCAATCTGGAGCAACTCAGCGCACTGGGCATCGGTCTGGCGGTGGACGACTTCGGCACCGGCTGCTCATCGCTGGCATGCATCAAACGCCTGGCGATTCGGCGCCTGAAGATCGACCGTTCCTTCATCGAGCGGCTGATGACCGGGAGCGACGATGAAGTCATCGTGCAAGCCGTCATCGGTCTGGCGCGCAGCCTCGGACTGGTCGTTCTCGCCGAGGGGGTTGAAACGATCGCGCAGGCCGAGTTGCTGATTCGCGAAGGCTGCGACGAGGCGCAGGGTTATTTCTTCGGCAAAGCGGTCGGACCGGCGGAACTCGCATCGCGCTATTGCTCGAGAAAGACTTAGGCCTACACCGCCGCAGGCGACCCGCCAAACCGCGCGCGTCGCATGAGCACGAACGCATCGATCCGTGCGCCGACATCGATCGGAGCCTATCCCCCGGACCCGCTCGATGCCTGCACCGCGTCACCGGCGTCGGATAGCGAGCACGCCGATTCCGCAGTCACCGCAAGCCAAAGCGACTCCCCGTTCTTGCGCTTCATATCCAGCACCAGGGTCCGCGGCAATCGCTTGACATGCCGGGTCATCACATCCATGACCCAACCGTGGGTCATGGCCAGGACGCGCTCGCCCGGATGCCATCGTGCAATCTCGTGCAGGGCCGCGACGACCCGATCGGCGAACTCATCCGGCGACTCCCCTTCCTCGAAGTGACAAGCAGGGTCTCTGCGGACGATGTCTGCATGCAGGCCGGGATGCAGTACGGACAGATCTTGTTTGGTCATCCCTTGAACACGACCGAAATTCCGTTCCTTGAGACCTTCCGAGCAGATCGGCGCGGGGAGCCCCAAGACCTCGGCGACGATCCGCGCGGTCTCCGACGCCCTGCTCAGCGGACTTGTCCAAACACATGAAAAGCCGGAGTCCTTGAAGCTTTCGGCCATCTCGAAGGCCTGTTTTCGGCCATTGTCGTTGAGCGGGACATCGATCCATCCCTGCAAAACCCCCATGATGTTCCAGTCGGTTTCACCGTGACGGGTCACGCAGATCGTCGTCGGGATGTGCACGGAAGTCGTGTCGGTCATGAGGGTCATATCGGGTGGCAAGCGGGATTCCAATCTAGGCGGGTCGGCGGCCTTATGTTATACCGAGCGCGCGCCGAAGCCGTCGCGCTTCCGACAGCATCAACACAAGAGACAGGGGACGATGGGATGAGCGAGAACATCAATCTGGTGCAGCGCCGCCGTGCGCAGCTTCAGAGCGCGGTCGGCGATCTGGGAAAACTGGTGATCGACGCCTTGAACCAATCCGTGACCTGCCTGAGCGGACAAGACCTCGAGCTGGCCGATCGCATCATCGCAGGGGACGCGCACATCAATCAGCAGCGGCGTGTGCTCGAGCAGGAATGCCTGGTGACGCTGGCGGCCTACAAGCCGGCCGGTGCGGACCTGCGGGCCATCGGCGCCTGTATGGAGCTCGTTTCGGAGCTCGAGCGCATCGGCGATTATGCCGCGGATGTCGCGCGTATCCTGCGAAGAGCCGGGGAGACGCGGTTCCCGAACGAATCCGTCGAGGCCATCATCGAGGTCGCCGCCGATGCGATCGCCATGCTCGGCGAGGCGCTGGACGCCTTCACCTGCGGAAGCGACGAGCAGAGCGCACGGGCGAGTGTCGCGCGCGAGGATCAGGTCGATCGCAACGAGCGAGCCGTCACCGAGCGGGTGCTGACGATGATGCGTGCCGATCCGAATTTCGCCGCGAACGGGACCTATCTGCTCTGGATCGTGCACAACTACGAGCGCGTCGCGGATCGGGCGACCAACGTCGCCGAGCGTGCCGTCTATGTTGCCTCGGGCGAGACGCTTGAGCTGGGCTAAACCGCGCCCAGCGCTGGGTGTGATGTTTTTGGATGGGGTCGGCCCCGGCAGCCTCGATGACCGTTGGAACCGGCGCGGTTTTGCTGGGCACGCGACGTCGCGAACGGCACCCGGTGCCGGCTGTCGGGCTCACTTGATCGGGATCGTCATCGCATCCTTGCCGTTGCGTTTGAGCAGACCGCGCACCTTGTCGAGAGCGGCCTGATCGGCATAGGGTCCGGTGCGGACACGATGATAGGTCTCCCCGCTCGGGATGGTCGCCACCTCGACGCGACTGGAGATGCCGAGGAGCGCAAGCTCCGCCTTCAGTCGCTCGGCATCGCTCGCGCGTCTGAAGGATCCGACCTGAACCAGGAAGCCCTTGCCGGTCGTCGAGGTCGGCACGGCCGGGGCCGTAACCGCCGCGGGCTGCACCGTCTCGACTGTGGGCCGCGGCTCGGGGCGCGGGGCGGCCGGCGGAGGCGGCGGAGGCGGTGCGATATCGACCTCGGTATCGCGCAGTAGGTTGGGAAACTCGAAGCTCGGAGGCGCGGCCGCCGGCCGTTCGACCTTGGCCGGCAAGGCCGCGGGCGGTGTCTGCATGGCGTCCGGGTTCTGGGTCCAATAGAGACCGACCCCGAAGGCGCCCAGCATGCCGCCGAGCAGGAACGACCACAGACACGAATGACCCTGTTTGCCGCGCCGCGACGTCGCCCGCGCGAGGCTGGCCCGCCGATAATCAGTGCTCATCTCACATGGCCTCCGGGGCGGAGACGCCGAGCAGACCCAGCCCGTTGCGCAGCACCTCGCGCACCGCCAGGATCAGCTTGATCCGCGCGTCGCGCAGGGCCGCGTCCGCGACCAGGAACTGGTGGGCGTTGTAGTAGGTGTGCAGCTCGTTCGCCAGCTCGCGCAGATAATGGGTCAGCAGATGCGGTTCGGCCTTGAGCGCCGCTGCCTCCACCACCTCCGGGTAGCGCGCCAGGGTGCGTTGCAGCGCCAGCTCATGCGACTCGGTCAGTCGCTCCAGATTCTCGACACCCGGACTCGGCTCCACCGGCATCCCCTTTTCCGCGGCCTGCCGCAGCACGCTGCACACCCGGGCGTGGGCGTATTGGACGTAGTAGACCGGATTGTCCGATGACTCGGACTTGGCCAGATCCAGGTCGAAATCCAGATGCTGCTCGCAGCGGCGCATGACGTAGAAGAAGCGCGCGGCATCGCGCCCGACCTCCTTGCGTAACTGGCGCAGGGTCACGAACTCGCCCGAGCGGGTCGACATCTGCGCCTTCTCGCCCCCGCGATAGAGGATCGCAAACTGCACCAGAAGCACCTCGAGCCGCTCGACGTCGTCGCCCATCGCTTGGAGCGCCGCCTTCACGCGCGGCACATAGCCGTGGTGATCCGCGCCCCAGATGTCGATGACGCGATCGAAGCCGCGCTCGAGCTTGTCCATGTGATACGCGATGTCGGAGGCGAAATAGGTGCTCTGACCGTTTTCGCGCACGACCACCCGATCCTTCTCGTCGCCAAAGGCACTGGAACGGAACCAGAGTGCGCCGTTTTGCTCGTAGACATGACCGGCTTCCCGCAGGCGCTCGATCGCCCGGGCGACGGCGCCGCTCTCGGCGAGCGTGCGCTCGGAATACCACTCCTGATACTCGACGCCGAACTGAGCCAGGTCCTCGCGGATGTCGTCGAGGATGGTGTTCAGCCCCAGCTCGAAGACGTAGCGGTAGCGGTTGTCGCCGAGCAGTTGTTTCGCGGCGGCGATGACCCCGTCGATATGCGCCTCTTTGTCGCCGCCGTCCTGTCCGTCGGGCAGCGCATCGGGCGGCAGGCCGGCAAAGACCGTGGCGGCATCCACCCGATAGGCGTCGCCGTGCTCGCGATGCAGAGTCGCGGCGATGTCCCAGACGTAGTCGCCCTTGTAGCCGTTGCTCGGAAAGGTCAGCTCCTCGCCGCACAGCTCGAGATATCTCAGCCAGACGGAGCTGGCGAGGATGTCCATCTGTCGCCCGGCGTCGTTGACGTAATACTCGCGGTGCACGTCGAACCCCACCGCCGCAAGCAGATCGGCGACGACCGCGCCGTAGGCGGCCCCGCGCCCATGCCCCACATGCAGCGGCCCGGTCGGATTGGCCGAGACGAACTCCACCTGCACGCGCTGCCCGGCGCCGATTCGACTGAGTCCGAAGGCTGGGCCTGCACTCAGGATCTCGGGGATCAGCCGCCGATAGGCGTCCTCGGCGAGAAAGAAATTGATGAAGCCGGGCCCGGCGACCTCCACACGCGCGACCAGCGGGGAGGCAGGCAGGGCATCCACCAAGCGTTGCGCGATCTCGCGCGGCTTGGCGCCGAGACGCTTGGCGAGCACCAACGCGACGTTGGTCGCGAAATCGCCGTGAGACGTGTCCTTGGTGCGATCCACTTGTGGAGCGGGCAGAGCGTCGGCGTCGGCCGTCGGGGCCTCGACGAGGCTCGCGAGGGCCGTGCGGATCAGATCGGTGATGGCCTGTTTCATAGGGACTTCATTAGGATATCGGTCGGATCTGCAGGCGAAAAGCCGGCAAGGCAGGTGGCGTACCATGAGGGAACGCGTCGTCGGGACGATAGAATAACCGAATCCGACCCTCGAAGGGATCGACCGGGCGGGTCTTGGTCCTAAACCGCGTCCAGAGCGAGATGAGCACTTTCCAGTGAACTCGACGTTTGGCGCATCCACGGCCCTTCGTGGGGACGCGGTTTAAAATAATATATTTTTTAATATCTTAAACTGCGCCTACTCCAGCGGTCGTCAAGTCTGCCGGGGCCGATCCCATCCAAAAACGTCGCATACCGCCCCGGGCGCGGTTTAAAACAAAAAATACCGCTGAGCAAGCGGCAGCACCGCGGCGGGCTCGCAGGTGAGCAATTGGCCGTCGGCCCGCACCTGATAGGTCTGCGGATCCACCTCGATGGTCGGCTGAAAGTCGTTGTGAATCATGTTGGACTTGCGCACCAGACGGCTGTCGCGGGTGACCCCGATCAGACGTTTGAGATCCAGCCGCTGCGGCTCGCCCGCCTCCAAGGCCCATTGCGAGAGGAAGGTCATGCAGGTCGCGCCCAATGCGCCGCCGAATGCACCGAACATCGGCCGATAATGGACCGGCTGAGGCGTGGGGATGGATGCGTTGGGATCACCCATCGCGGCCGCCGCGATCATGCCACCCTTGATGATGAGGCTGGGTTTGGCCCCGAAGAAGGCGGGCCGCCAGAGCACTAGATCCGCGAGCTTGCCGACCTCCACCGAGCCGACCTCGTGCGCGATGCCGTGGGTGATCGCCGGGTTGATGGTGTACTTGGCGATATAGCGTTTGGCGCGGAAGTTGTCGTGCTCGGCCGGATCACCCGGAAGCGCGCCGCGCTGGACCTTCATCTTGTGGGCGGTCTGCCAGGTGCGGCAGATGACCTCGCCGACGCGGCCCATCGCTTGGGAATCCGAGGAGATCATCGAGAAGGCGCCGAGATCATGCAGGATGTCCTCGGCCGCGATGGTCTCGCGACGGATGCGCGACTCGGCGAAGGCCACGTCTTCCGGAATCGATGGGGACAGGTGATGGCAGACCATCAGCATGTCCAGATGCTCGTCGACCGTATTGACCGTGTAGGGTCGGGTCGGATTGGTCGAGGACGGCAGGACATTCGGCAGGCCCGCGGCCTTGATGATGTCGGGTGCATGGCCGCCGCCCGCGCCCTCGGTGTGATAGGTGTGGATGCAGCGGTCCTTGAAGGCGCCGATCGTGTCCTCGACGAAACCGGATTCGTTGAGCGTGTCGGTGTGGATCGCGACCTGCACGTCCATCTTTTCGGCAACACCGAGACAGCAGTCGATCGCGGCCGGTGTGGTGCCCCAATCCTCGTGCAGCTTCAGCCCCATGGCCCCGGCACGCACCTGCTCCTCCAGGGCATTCGGCAGACTGCCGTTGCCCTTGCCGAGGAAACCGAGATTGACCGGGAGCCCCTCGGCGGCCTGGAGCATGCGCCGGATGTTCCAGGGGCCGGGCGTGCAGGTCGTGGCATTGGTGCCGGTCGCCGGCCCCGTACCGCCGCCCAGCATTGTCGTCACGCCGGACATCAGCGCCTCGTCGATCTGCTGAGGGCAGATGAAGTGGATATGCGCGTCGATGCCTCCGGCGGTGATGATCTGCCCCTCGCCGGCAATGACCTCGGTCCCTGGCCCGATCAGGATATCCACGCCTGCCTGGGTGTCCGGATTGCCGGCCTTGCCGATCCCGACAATACGCCCCTTCTTGATGCCGATATCGGCTTTGACGATGCCCCAATGATCCAGGATCAGCGCATTGGTGATGACCAGATCCACCACCTCGTCCGCCTGGCGCTGGCACTGGCCCATTCCGTCGCGGATCACCTTGCCGCCGCCGAACGTCACCTCGTCGCCGTAACAGGTGCGATCCTCCTCGACCTGGATGAAGAGCTCGGTGTCGCCCAGACGCACCCGGTCCCCGACCGTCGGGCCATACATGGAGGCGTAGGCCGCCCTGCTGATTCGGCTCATGGCTGATCTCCGTCGAGCGCGCCCATCACTTGGGCGTTGAAGCCGTAGACGACGCGGTCGCCGGCATAAGGAACGAAGGTCACGGTGCGGGATTGACCGGGCTCGAAGCGCACGGCCGTGCCGGCGGGGACGTCGAGCCGCCAGCCTCGGGTCTGCTCTCGGTCGAAAGCGAGTGCGGAGTTGGTCTCGTAGAAATGATAGTGCGAGCCGACCTGGATCGGACGATCGCCGGTGTTGGCAACCTTGAGGGTCAGCCGCGGCCGGCCGACGTTCAGCTCGATGTCGCCCGGAACCGTGATGATCTCACCTGGAATCATGGGCCTACTCCTACCTAAACCGCGCCGGGCGCGGTATGCGATGTTTTGGGATGGGATCGGCCCCGGCAGACTTGATGACCGTTGGAGTCGGCGCGGTTTAGGACATTAAAAATATCAAGTCCAAAAAACACATGAACCGCGTCAACTACGATGGTAGCGAGTCGCTTCAAGGTCGATCCCGAACGCGGACAAGCCATGTCCTACCGGACGCGGTTCATCAGCCGATCGGATCGTGGACCGTGACCAGCTTGGTCCCGTCCGGGAAGGTCGCCTCGACCTGGATGTCGTCGATCATCTCGGGGATGCCGTCCATCACGTCCTCGCGGGTCAAGAGGGTCCGCCCGTAGTCCATCAGCTCGGCCACGGTCCGGCCGTCGCGCGCACCCTCCAGGATCGCGCAACTGATGTAGGCGATCGACTCGGGATAGTTCAGCCGCACGCCCCTCGCCTTGCGGCGCTCGGCGAGCAGTCCGGCTGTAAAAAGCAGCAGCTTATCCTTCTCTCGGGGGCTAAGGTCCATGGTGGGCTCCTGATCGTCGCTGTCCGGATACGCAATGATAGCCCGACAGGGGAGTGAATCCGCGGATGACGCACACGGCGCGGTCATCGGCCGCCATCACGGCCCGCTCGGTCCAACGCGCATGGTCGCGGATTCAGCGCAACATAATCAATTTATTTTATTCCAAAGAACCTCGACCGTGACGCTGAATGCTCCATGCCAAGCCGAGCGCGACCCGAGCATCGCAGATCCGGCCGAAGGCGGTTCAGGTCGCCCAGATCCGAGGCATCGATGCGTTCAAACCCAACAGACCGGGGCGTAAATCGGACCAAAGATGCACGAACAGACGACTGACCGGCTCGACCTCGGGCGCGAGTGCCCGGATCACCAGGAGGTCATCGATCAGGGTCGCACCGACCGGATAAGCCGTGGCCTCACTCAGACGATGCCGCGCCGCTGCGAGCGTCTCGGCACGGGCTCCGGTCGCGACAAAGGTGGCACAGACCGGGAAACCGCGTAAGCCGGCGGACCCGTCCAGGCTCGGCGTGCCCGCAACGCGCAACCGATCGGTCAAGAGGGGCCGACCGTCGCGTGACAGGGTCATAGCGGTCTCGGCTCGCCCCTCGGCAAAGCGTTCGCCGATCGCGGGGCGTCCGAGACACTGGATCTCCCAACCGATAAAGCGGGCATCGCCCGAAAGCACGACCTGCGTTCTCAGACGACACGAGGCGCCGGGAAAGAAGATGTTTTCGTGCGGAAACCATTCGAGCACGCCCCCCGCAGCCACGACCAGACGTTGCGTCTGCAAACCGAGTGGTCCGGCACTGCGATAAAACTTCGTCGCCCCCGGTGCCGTGACCAAGGCATGTGCCCTGCTCGCCACCCGGACATCGAGCTGTAGGCGATCGCCTCCGACCACACCGCCGGGCGGATGCAGAAGGTAGAGATGGCAGGGCGCGCCCTCGGGATGGAAGGGGCGTTGGATCGTCAAGGGGCCGAGCTGATGCTTGCGGACGACTCGACTGCGCCCGTGCCGCAGGGCGATCTCGAGCTCCAAGCGGGCCTGCCAGCCTGCGTCGGCAGGTGGGTCCGGCGCAATCGCTTGCACGATCATGCGGTCTCGCTCGCCGAGCCGCGCGACACCGATCCGACCATGCGTTGCCGGCCGAGGGGCGACCAAGCCGGCACCTCCGCCCCCGAGCCAGCCGCATCAACCCTCGCTGACATAGACCTCGACACGGCGATTTTGGGCACGTCCCGCCGGCGTGTCGTTGTCGGCAATCGGGCGCTCCGGCCCGAGGCCCTCAGCCGTCAACCGCTCGGGCTCGACGCCGCGCTCGATCAGTGCCTGCTTAACCGCCTCGGCGCGTTGCTGCGACAAGGCGAGATTGGCAGCCGCATCACCGAGGCTGTCGGTATGCCCCTCGATACGAATGCCGAGGTCGGGATAGGCATCGAGCAGTGCGGCGATCCGATCCAGGCTCGGGAGATCGCCGGTGGTCAGGGTCGCCATCGCGGGTTGAAAACGCAGCTCCGTATCGGCCAGCTCGAGCAGCACACCGCGCTCCGTATAGGAACCGCCCAGCTCGGAGTAGCGCCGGTAACGGTCGCGGACCTCGCCCAACAGCCGATCGGCCTCCTGCTGCACGGACGTGCGCACCTGTTCGGCCTTGCTGCGTTCCTCGGCGATCGTCGCCTCCAGTGCCGCAATCCGGGCCGTGGCATCGTCCAACGCCTTCGAGCCGGTCTGCGCTGCGGACTCGCGGGCCTGCGTCAACGCGGTCTGCAGATCGGCCAGCTCGGACCTCGCGCTGTCGAGCGCCGCATTGAGCTCGACGGCCAACGCCTCCTTCTCTTCGGCCACCTTCGCCTTCTCGGCCTGCTCGCTGCGGAGCTGCTCGGCGAGCGCGGCGATCTGCTCCTCGCCATCCTTCATGCGACCTGTCAGTTCTTCCTTGGCCTGCGCCAGCGCGGCCTCGGCAGCTTCGCTCCGTGCCTTCAGCGCAGACAGGGCATCCGGAGCGACCGACTGCTCCAATTCCGCGGCGAGGGTCTCGATACGCGCCTGCGCGTCGGCCAACTGCGCAGCGGCGGTCGCCTTGGCGTCTTCCAGCGCCGCGGTCGCCTCGACCCTCGCCGTCTCGAGCTCGGCTTCGGTCTGGGCAAGCCGCGCTTGAAGCGCGCTCAAGGCTTCGGCCGACTCCGCCTGCTCGCCGGACTGCGCAAGCACCGCACGGGCTTCGGTCAACTCACCTTCCAACGCTGCGATCCGTTCAGCCTGCTCGCCGGACTGGGCAAGCGCCGCACGGGCCTCGGTCAACTCGCCTTCCAGTGCAGCAATCCGCTCGGCCTGCTGGTCGCGAAGGGTCGCAAACTCGGCCTGCAAGACCTCGAGCTCCGTCTGAGCCGATGCCGATGTCTCGGCCAGCTCGGTGCAGAACGCGGCCGTCTCGTCATCCAAGGCGACGTCGGAGGGGAGCAAGCCGGCCTTCTGGGCCGCACGCATCAACTCGCTGTCTTTCGGTGTGGCCTTCGCCAGTTTCACCCGCTCGTTGAGGTGGCGCTCAAGCTCCTCGATCTGCGCGCGATGCTCCATCGTCGAGTCGGCGATCACCTGTTGGAGCCCGGTCAATTCGGTCTGGAGACCCTCGACCTTGGCGACGGCCATCTCGTACTGGCCTTGAAGGGCCTTGAAGGCGGCGATCCCTCGGTCGCGCTCTTCGATCACCGCAGCGGTCTTGTCCTGCTCGGCGGCAAGCGCACTCGCGTCGGTCAGGCGCAGCACCTTGATGTCCTCTTCGAGCTTCGCGTTGCTCTGCTCGAGGGCGGCGATCCGCTCCGTCAGACCCTGCTTCTCATCCGAATGCAGGTCGGACAGCTGCTGTTTCTCACCGGAGTGCCGCTCGCTCAGCTCCGCGATCCGTTCCTCGAGCTGCGTGACCTCTTTGCGGATGTCGCCGATGCGGGCATCGCGCTCCTTGATTTGCGCTGCCGCCTCGGCGATCTGCGCGTCCTTTCCTGCGAGCTGTTCCGAAAGATGAGCCGAATACCAATCGTAGAGCAGATAGACGCCGATCAGCGCCGCCAGCAGAACCCAGACAAGCGGACGCACCAACGAGGAATTGGAATCGGGCATCGTCATCTCCTAAGGCGGTCGTTGTTATTAGGTATTCAAGCCTGGGTGATTATCCGGGAAAGGCGACCAGGCCGCCAGCCGCCAGCCGCCAGCCGATGGTCCTGAAAACAGCGGGTCTCACGCCAAAGACCTTGGCGCAATCGATCGTCCGCTCGGGATGACGGCGCGACTCCAGCAATCCGAGGTTGACTCGGGTGCGCGGGGAAGCGTGCCGCAGACGGACGTTCGACCTGCGGCGGCGAGCCTCCGGGCTCATCCGTCGCTCGGCGCCTCCGAGGCGGCAGCCAGCGATTGCTGCGCGATCTCCAGCTCCTCGTTGGTGGGAATCACCAGCACCTGCACGGCACTCTCGGGCGTGCTGATGCAGCGCTCGCCGCGCTCTTCGAGGGCGTAGTTGGCGATGTCGTCTATCTTGATCCCGAGGTTCTCCAGACCCTCGCAGGCGCGACAGCGGATCTCGGCGGCGTTCTCGCCGATACCGCCGGTGAAGACGACGGCATCGACGCGACCGAGCTCGGCGTAATAGGCGCCGATATATTTCTTGATGCGATGGGCCGTGATGCCGATCGCCAGCTCCGCGCCGTCGTTGCCTTCCTCGGCCAAGCGGTCGATCTCGCGCATATCGTTCACGCCGCAGATCCCCAAAAGACCGCTTTGGCGATTCAGGAGATCCTCGATGGCATCGGTATCCAGGCCGAGGTTTTTGGCGAGATAAAAATGAATGGCCGGATCAATGTCGCCACAGCGCGTGCCCATCACCAGACCTTCCAGCGGGGTAAGCCCCATGGAGGTGTCCACGCTCTTGCCATCGCGGATCGCCGTCGCGCTGGATCCGTTGCCCAGATGCAGCGTGATCAGGTTGCAGCTCTCCAAAGGCCGGCCGAGGATCGCGGCGGCGCGTTTGGCGACATAGTAGTGCGATGTGCCGTGAAAGCCGTAGCGGCGGATCCTGTGCTCCCGATACAGCCACTCCGGAATCGCGTAGCGATACGAGGTCCGCGGCATCGTCTGGTGAAACGAGGTATCGAAGACGGCGACCGAGGGCACCGTCGGGAAGAGCCGGCGGGCCACCTCGATGCCGGCGAGATGGGCCGGATTGTGCAGCGGCGCCAAGGGGATCACGGCCCGAATGCCGTCGGCGACGGCATCGTCGACGATGGTCGGACGCTTGAAATGCTCCCCGCCGTGGACGACGCGGTGACCGATCGCGGCCAGCTCCGAGACATTGCCCAAGACCCGAGTCTCGTGCAGCGCCTTGACGATGCGATCGATACCCTCTTGGTGGGTCGGGATCGGCACCCGGGCGCGGCCCGATTGCCGAATCCCGGACGCATCCAGCCACTCCTCCTTGATCTCGCCCTCCGGCTCGCCGATGCGCGACACCGAGCCCGAGGCGAGGGCAACCCAATCCTCGCTGCGGAAGAGCTGATATTTGATCGACGAGCTGCCTGAATTGAGGACGAGTACCTTCACCTGAGTCTCCTGATCAGTCCCGAGCGATAACGACAGCATCGGCTTCGGCTTGCGCCGAGGCGAGTGCGTGATCGTTTTGTGCCTGAATCGCGGTAATCGTTACCGTATTGACGATATCGGTCACGGTGCAGCCGCGACTCAGATCGTTGACGGGCTTGTTTAGACCCTGCAGCACTGGGCCGATCGCCACGGCATTGGCGCTGCGCTGGACCGCCTTGTAGGTGTTGTTGCCGGTATTGAGATCCGGAAAGACGAAGACGGTCGCGCGACCGGCGACCTCGCTCTCGGGCATCTTCGAGCGCGCGACCCCGAGGTCGACCGCCGCGTCGTACTGGATCGGCCCTTCCAGCTTGAGGTCGGGACGGCGCTCGCGCGCGATCCGAACCGCCTCGCGCACGCGCTCCACGTCCGCGCCCTTGCCCGAGCTCCCGCTGGAATAGGAGAGCATGGCCACACGCGGCTCGATCCCGAAGGCAGCGGCGGTCCCGGCCGAGGTAATGGCGATATCGGCCAGATCCTCCGACGTCGGGTTCGGGTTGACGGCGCAGTCGCCATAGACCAGCACCTGATCGGCGAGACACATGAAGAAGACGCTTGAAACAAGCTTCACGCCCGGCTTGGTCTTGATGATCTCGAACGCCGGTCGAATGGTGTGCTGGGTGGTATGCACGGCACCCGAGACCATGCCGTCGGCGTCGCCCGTGTAGACCATCATGGTGCCGAAATAGCTCACGTCCTCCAAGGCGTCGTGCGCCATCTGCTCGGAGATGCACTTGTGCTTGCGCAGCTCGAAATAGGTTTGCGCGTAGCGCTCCCGATCCGGGGCGGTGATCGGGTCGATGATCGGGATCCCATCCAGCTTGAGCCCCAACTCGCCGATGCGACGGCAGATCTTCTCGGGGTCGCCGAGCAGCGTGAGATCCACCACCTGGCGCAGCGTAAGGATCTCCGCCGCCCGCAGGATCCGCTCGTCGGTGCCCTCGGGAAGCACGATGCGCTGACGGCGCGCCTTGGCGCGACGCACCAGCTCGTACTCGAACATCAACGGCGTAGTGCGGTCGGAGTGTCGCACCGCGATCCGAGCGCGCAGCTCTTCGACGTCCACATGGCCTTCGAAGACGCCGAGGCCGGCCGCGATCTTGCGCTCGTCGCCGGGGAGGATGGTCGCCTCGATGCGGTTGACGTTCATGGCGGTGGTGAAGGTATCGGTGGGCACCCGCAGGATCGAGACCTTGGTGCGGCGCAACCCCTCGAGTAGACGCTGGACATTCTCCGCCGGCTGCAGCCCGCCGGTCAGGAGCAGTCCGGCCACCCGAGGAAAGGACGAGGAGACATCCGCCGCGAGGCTTGCGAGGATGATGTCGGAGCGGTCGCCGGCGGTGATGATGAGACAGCCGTCATCGATGTAGCTGAGGAAATCCGGGACCTCCATCGCCGCGATCTTGTAGTTGGAGACGACCTGGTTCATCGCGTCGCCGTCGCCGCAGAGACACTCGCAGTCCAGGGCCTGGCGGATCTCGCCGACGGTCGGCATCCCGAGTGCGGCCTGTCGCGGCAGCACATAGACGTTCTCGCGCTCCGGCAAGAGCTTGCGGGCACGGGCCTTGACCGTTTCCACATGCTCGGGGTCGACACCGTTGATGACGCTCGCGAGAAAGTCTCCACCGCGATTGCGCATCGACTCGTGCGCCATGTAAAGCGCCTCAAGCGCCTCTT
>NZ_DATITZ010000047.1:0-10446 GCF_035467215.1 Thiocapsa sp.
CCATCGTCCTCATCCGTAAGGTGCAGGGGGAGTTTCTTCGGGCACCCTTGCCTTCGCCTACGTGTTCCCTTCTCCCAAGGGCCACGGTTGGACTTGCACCAACTAGCCGACTAGCATGCCGGTCACACATGGGTTTCGCTGTGCTCTACCCATCGACGCAACCCCTGCCAAGCGCTCCGAACCCTCGGATTGAGGCTCACCCGTCCCAAACAACAGCACATGCGTTCCGACAGGCGTGCGATCGAAGAGCTCGATCAGCTCCGGGTCGTGCATGCGGATGCAGCCGTGCGAGCGCGCGACGCCCATCGGCTCGGACTGCGGGCAGCCGTGGATGTAGATGAACCGGCGCAAGGTATCGACGTAACCGCCGCGGTTGCGGCCCGACTCGCGCCCAGTCAACCAGAGGATCCGGGTCAGGATCCAATCCCGCCCCGGATGCTGCGCCGCGAACGCGCTGTCGTAAATCTCGCCGGTCGCTCGACGCCCGCGGAAGACTGTGCCGAGCGGGCATCCCTCGCCGATACGGATCCGCACCCGATGCAGTCCCCGGGGCGTGCAGCCGCTGCCGTACTGCTCACCCACACCCTTCAGTCCGGTCGATACCCGATACTCGCCGAGTCGCCGCGAGCCCTCGTAGAGACCGAGAGCCTGGCGGTCGATATCGATCAGGATGTGTCTTGAACGCCACCACATGTTGTCGTTGCGCCGCACCCTCTTCACCATCGGCTGAAGGGATGAAGCGCCAGGTTCGAGTTGTAATAGCGCGGATCGTGCGACACCTCGGCCCCGGCCCAATCCGGCAGCTCGAAGGACTCCTCCTCGGACGCCAGCTCAACCTCGGCAAGCACCAGTCCGGCGTTCTCTCCGGCGAAGACATCGACCTCCCAGAGATGGCCGCCGCACCGCACCCGATGGCGCACCTTGTCGATGACCGGCAGACTGCTCAAGCTCTCCAGCATGGTCCGCGCGTCCTCGATCGGGATCTCATATTCGAATTCGGAGCGAGTCACGCCCGTCGTCCTGCCCTTGATGGTCAGGAAGCCGCGATCACCCTTCGCCCGCACCCGGACCGTCGCACGGCCCGCCTCCGCCAGATAGCCTTGGAGAATCGGCTCGCGCTCCTCGACGCGATCGCGCCAAGATGCGTTCTTCACTAGAAACTTACGCTCGATTTCAAGGCCCATAAAGCGCGCCCGGAGTGAAAATGGAAAGCTGATCAAGGCCTGCATGTCCCAAGCAACCAGAACCCTTCCTGATTAGGAGCGATGTTGAGCCACCGGTCAGCCGCAGCCTGTTTCGGGCGCCGAGCATCGGCCGAGCGAAGAGCCGACTGAAGTCGGCGGACAGCCCCCCCGGGTCCGCCGGTTTCAACCGGCCCCGGGGCAGGCGGACTTCAGTCCGCCGAAAGCACCTCAAACATCTTACCAACCATGAACGCCATTGAATCGCGGCGAGGTTTCAAAAAAGAATGAAAACCGAAAATTTCCTGAATCGCCTCAGCTCCAACCATGATGGTCGGACACACGCGCGCACCGACCCGACAACCCCGCAGGCCGCGCCGACGACGCGATTCAGCCCCGCTCGAACAACGCCATCGACTCCACATGGGCCGTCTGCGGAAACATATCCATCACCCCCGCCGAAACAAGCCGATAACCAAGCGCATTGACAAGACGATCGGCGTCGCGCGCCAGGGTCGTCGGATAGCAGGACACATAGAGCACCCGCTCCACCCCGAGCCGCGGCAGCCAGTCGAGCACGGCGAGCGCGCCGCTGCGGGGCGGATCCAGGAGGACCTTGGTGAAGCCCTCGCGCGACCAAGGCTCCTGATCGAGCGGACCATAAAGATCAGCGGTATAAAAGCGTGCGTTCCCGATCTTGTTCAAGGCCGCGTTCGCCTGTGCACGCGCCACCAAACCGGCATCGCCTTCAACCGCGACAACCGATTGGGCCTGACGGGCGAGCGGCAAGGTGAAGTTGCCCACGCCGCAGAAGAGGTCCAACACTCGCTCGTCGGCTTGGACATCCAGGAGCGCGAGCGCCTGATCAAGCATCGATCGGTTCAGCTCAAGGTTGACCTGGGTGAAGTCGGTCGGCTCGAACTCGATCCGAAGATCGTAGCGCGGCAGCTCGTAATGCAGGGTGATCCCCTGACCGGGCAGCGGCCGGATGCTCTCCGGCCCGGCCTCCTGAAGATAGATGTGGAAACCCTCGCTCTCCCCGAGCGCCTCGAGCACGCCCAAGTCGGCCGCACTCGGCGGACTCAAGGTGCGGAACACCAAGACCGGCGGCGTATCGCCCATCGCCACCTCGATCTGAGGCACCTGCTCGCGGATGCTCAGGGCGTCCACCGCGGCCCCGATCGCCTGCAGATGCGCCCCGACACTCGGATGGAGCACCTCGCAGCGGCCGATGTCGGTGATGAAGGCATTGCCACGCTCGCGAAAACCTACGAGGGTTCGGCCCTTCTTCGCCACATAACGCACACCGAGCCGCGCCTTACGCCGGTACCCCCAAGCGCCCGCCGTCAAGGGCTCAAGCCAGGTCTGCGGGGTCACCTTCCCGATGCGCGCGAGCACATCCGCAAGGCTGTCTTGCTTGGCACGAATCTGGGCACCCGCCTCCATATGCTGCAGGCTGCACCCCCCGCAGACACCGAAGTGGCGGCACTTGGGCACCACGCGCTCCGGCGACGGCCTCAGCACCTCGACGACGACACCTTCGTCGAAGCGCCGCTGGATGCGCGTATAGCGGAAACGCACCCGCTCCCCCGCCAGCGCACCGTCGATAAAGACCGCCTTGCCGTCGAAGTGCGCCAATCCGCGACCCTCGTGCGTGAGGCCCTCGATCTCGGCCTCGACAGGCTCCTGCGGAAGGGGTTTGCGTTTTCTCGACACGGCATCCGTCCTCGACACTCAAGCTGTAGACCGAAAAACCCGGGGTCCGCGTTAGGCAGGAAAGACCCCGGTCGACAGATAGCGATCGCCGCGGTCGCAGACGATCGCCACGATCACCGCGTCATGCACCTCCCGGGAGAGTCTCAACGCGGCAGCGATACAACCGCCGGAGGAGACCCCCGCGAAGATCCCTTCCCGCGCGGCCAACTCGCGGGCGGTCTGCTCTGCGATATCCTGAGTGACATCGATGATGCGATCCACGCCGGCAGGATCGAAGATCTTCGGCAGATAGGCCTCGGGCCACCTGCGAATTCCCGGAATGCTGGAACCTTCCTCGGGTTGGACACCGACGATCCGGATCGCCGGATTTTGCTCCTTGAGATAACGCCCCGTCCCCATGATGGTCCCGGTCGTACCCATCGCGCTGACGAAATGGGTGACCTGTCCGTCGGTATCGCGCCAGATCTCCGGGCCAGTCGACTCGTAGTGAGCGGCCGGATTGTCCGGATTCGAGAACTGATCGAGCCGGATCCCCTCACCGCGCGCCTCCATTGCATTGGCCAGATCGATTGCCGCCTCCATGCTCCCGGCTTTGGGCGTGAGGATGATCTCGGCTCCGAAGCTGCGCATGACGCCGCGCCGCTCGGCGCTCATGTGCTCGGGCATGATCAGCACCATCCGATAACCCTTGATCGCCGCCGCCATGGCGAGTGCGATGCCCGTGTTGCCGCTGGTCGCCTCGATGAGCGTGTCGCCTGGTTTGATGGTCCCGCGCTCCTCGGCACGACGGATCATGTTCACGGCCGGTCGATCCTTGACCGATCCAGCCGGATTGTTGCCCTCGAGCTTGGCCAGAATCAGGTTGTCGGTGTCGCCCGGAAGACGCTGAAGTCTGACAAGCGGCGTATGGCCGACGAAGTCTTCGATCGTTGGATAGGGCATAGTCTGCTCACATCGGCATCGCGCCGGAGGCTGAGTTTGGCTGTCCTCATTCTGCACCAGCATCGAGCATCGACCAAGCTGCAACAGGGCTCGGCCCTCTCCGTATGGACGTTGTAGGGTGATTACCTATAGAGTAACGGCCTGGTGGCGACCTTTTTTGGACGGCGATAGGTATGGTCGATCAAGGCTCCAAACTCGACGGCCTGCCCGCGCGAGACGCTGCCGCTGCACTCGCAAGCGCGGGCGGTGACGCCGATCTCGCTCGCGAGTTGCTGGACGTCCTGCTGGCGGGGTTGCCGGCCGAGATCGAGGAGCTTCGCGCCTGCATTGCGGAGGCCGATTGGAGCGCGCTGGCCGAGCATGCGCATCAGGTGCGCGGAGCAACCCGATATTGCGGCGTCCCGGCGTTGGACGAAGCGATCGAATCTTTGGAACGCACGGCGCGGCGAGGCGATCCGGTGCTCGTGTCGGACGATTTCGCCGCTGTCGAGGCGCAAGCGAGCCGTCTTATGGAAACGCTGCGCAGTTGACAGGCGTTTGCACGGCGGAAACCTGTGATGTACGGAGTTTGGATCCGATCACGGAATGACCTCGTTCCGGAACATTCCGACGTTTTTTGACGGTCTCGGATGCCGTGTCGAACCGTCGCGACCATCGGCGCAGCCCTTCACGCGTGAGACTCGACGAACTCGCTGCGAGCCGTTACGTCGGAAAGCCGCCGCTTATCGTCTAAGGAACAGCCTGTGCATTCGATGCGTTCAATTTTGGTCGAGTTTGCCCGCATTGCCCGTCATGCTTGCGACGGCACTCGCGATTCGTCTGGATAGTCCGGGTCCTATCCGCTTTCGGCAGAAGCGCTACGGGTTCAACAACGAGGTGATCGAAGTCTTCAAGGTCCGGTCGATGTATCACCACCTCTCCGATCCACTCGCCAAGCGCGTGGTCACCAAGGGCGATTCGCGAATCACGCGTGTCGGGCGTTTCGTCCGCAAGGCGTCGATCGACGAGCTCCCGCAGCTTTTCAACGTATTGAGCGGGGAGCTGTCGCTCGTCGGCCCGCGCCCCTACGCGGTGAACGCACACCACCAACGAACGCCCTTGGGAGCAGGTCGTGGACGGCTATTTTGCCCGCCACAAGGTCAAACCGGGCATCACCGGATGGGCGCAGGTCAACGGCTCGCGGGGCGAGGTCGATACGCCCGAAAAGATTCACAAACGGGTCGAGTACGACATCTACTACTTCGAAAACTGGTCGATCCTGTTCGATCTCTACATCATGCTCAGGACGCCGTTCGCGCTCTTCAACACCGAAAACGCCTATTGACCTTGACCCAGGGATCGACCGGAAACCGGAGTCAGGAGGCTGCTGTGCGCCATTTCCCGCGCCGGCGCCCCCCGGGGGCTCGACTTACCTGCGAACCCCTGTCTCACTCGCCCCCAGCTTCACGGCCGACTCACTTCGGCCTTATCCACCGTCTGTAGTGTCTTGGCCAAGCCCGCCACTGCCGCACCGATATTGCTGAGCTCCGCAGGCAAGATCAGGGTTGTTCCGGACTGAGCGATGCGCCCGAACTCCCGCACGTACTGCTCGGCGATCCTCAGACTCACGGCATCCTTCCCGCCGGGTTTCTCGATCGCCGCGGCGATCCGTTCGATCCCGATCGCGGTCGCCTCGGCGAGCATCTGAATCTCGCGCGCCTTGCCCTCGGCCTCGTTGATCTGCTTTTCCTTCTCGGCTTCGGATAGATTGATGACCTGGATCTTCTGACCCTCGGAGATATTGATCTTCTCTTGGCGCTCGCCCTCCGAGCGCGCTACCACCGCCCGGCGCTCGCGCTCGGCGCGCATCTGCTGCTCGAGTGCGTCGGTGATCGTCCCCGGCATCACGATGTCCGCGATCTCGTAGCGCATAACCTTCACGCCCCAGGGCTGCGCGGCGTCGTCCAGAGCGCTGACGACCTCTTCATTCAGCCTGCTGCGTTCCTCGAAGGTCCGGTCCAGCTCGATCTGACCGATGATCGAGCGCAGCGTCGTCTGCGCCAGGCTCATGGATGCGAAGCGATAGTCCGTGATGCCGTAGCTCGCCGACTGGGGGTCGATCACCTGGAGGTAGAGGACCCCGTCCACGCTCACGGCGATGTTGTCCTTGGTGATGCACTGCTGCTTGGGGACATCGAGTGCCTCCTCCTTCAGCGTATGCCGGTAGGCGACCCGATCCACGAACGGAATCAAGATGTGAAATCCGGCATCCAGAGTGCGCGAATAGCGTCCCAAGCGCTCGATGATATAGGCCGAGCGCTGCGGGACGATCTGCGCAGTCTTGGCCAACGCGACCACGATCACGGCCACCGCGACGAGCGAAATCAGGGTGCTGATGCTGAGGTACATGTCATCCATCGTGCCGTTTCTCCTCTAAACCGCGCCCAGCGCGGTATGTGATATTTTTGGATGGGATCGGCCCCGGCAGAAGCGACAGTTGTCGGCACTGGCGCGGTTTCGACGAGACAGGCAAAACCGTTCGTTCCGGACGACGCGCCGCGCGGCCGGACTCAGGGCTCGGGCGTGCTCGGAGGCGTTGCGCTGACGAGCAGGACCAGTCCTCGCCGGCCGGTGAGCCAGACCGGGTCGCCCGCGTGGATGGGATCCGATGACTCGGCATTCCAGCGCACGCCGTTGAGGGTCACGACACCCGCCCCGCGGACGAAATCGGTCTGAGCCCGTGCTCGCGTGCCATCGGGAAGCACCTCACTGCCGCTCCCGCCCGTCTCCACCTGCCCCCGGAACCAGGGTTTGAGGCGATGACGCGCGAGCAACAAGAGTGCGGCACCCAGCACACCGAACAGCAGGATCTGAGCGGGTGGATCGATCGGGACATCGAGAAACAGCAGCAGCCCGACCAGCAGCGCGGCAATCCCGAAGAAGACGGCGATCACGCCGGGGAGCGCAAGCTCCGACAGGATCAGCAGGACACCGATCAGGGTCCAAAGGGAGGCAGGGGTAAAGGTCCAGTCGATCATGGAAAGGCTCGCGCCGATCGCTCCATCCGCTATACCGACCGAACTCTACCATCCGAACGAACGCTTGGCATACGTCGATGCCTCCCGATCGCAGATCAATCGAGATCCGGTGTTTGGCCTGTTGCGATGTAGACGACACGTTCGGCGAGATTGGTTGCCCGATCCGCGACCCGCTCGTAGTTGTGGGCGATCGACAGGAGCGACACGCCGACCCGCGCGTCCTCGGGGTTGGACCGAATCCAGGCGATGATCTCTTCGATCAGCACACGCTCCGCGCTGTCGACCTCGGCGTCGCGCCCGGCAGCGGCGCGTGCCATCGCCTCGTCGGCGTCCCGGGCGTAAGCGCTCATCGCCGCCACGAACATCGCAATCGCCGCGTCGCCGAGATCCGCGCAACGCGCCACCGGACCCGCGGGAAGCGATCGAGGCTCGCAGCGCATCAGAATGCGCGCGATATCGGCGGCATAATCCGCGATCCGCTCCATCTCCGAGATCATCTCCAAGGATGCGCCGATCAGACGAAGATCCGATCCGGCCGGTCGGTAGGCCGCCAACACCACGAGCGCCTGCTGCTCGAGTGCACGGCGCTCGTGATTGATCTCGGCGTCCCCGGCAACGATCGTGCGCGCCACATCGAGATCATGTCGGCGCAGAACCTCCAGCGAGCGCTGCAGGGCCTCGCGGACCTGCTCGCCGAGAGCGAGGATGTCGGCCTTCAACGTCTCGCGTTTCTTGTCCAACAAGAGGTTGGAATCGGACATGGTCAGTTCTCCGGCAGGGTGCGTTCGGATCGGGACGCCGCTGGCGCTCCCCGAATCTAACCGGAAAATCTGACGATTTCGTGACCGTCCGTAACTCTTTGTATTTACGAAATCTAAAACGCATCTACTGCGACGTCCGTCGAGCAGCACACGACGATGACAAGTCGAACGGATTCACTACCCTGCCGGACACGCGTTAGAACGCTTGCTCGATCGCTCCCATGCGAAGACCATAGCCGCGAGGTCGGCCGTTTCGCGGAAGCGGATCCTGCATCACGAGGATATGACGCATGTTTGAATCGACAAAGGTGGGGCGCTCGGTCAGCAAGGACGACTTCAAAGAGCAGCAGGAGGAGTTGCGCACCCAGCTGCTCTCGGCGCAACGCGACCTTAAGGACTCCGATATCCCGGTCGTCGTTCTCATCTCGGGCGTCGAGGCGGCAGGCAAGGGCGAGGTGGTGAACCGACTCAACGAATGGTTGGATACGCGCGGCGTTCAAACCTTCGCCTTTTGGGACGAGACCGACGAGGAGCGCGCTCGTCCGCGCTATTGGCGCTTCTGGCGCTCCATGCCGCCCCGCGGGGAAATCTCGATCCTCTTCGGCGGCTGGTATCAGACCCCGATCGAACATCGCTTCCAGGGGCATTGCAGTGACGCGGAGCTCGACGGGGAGCTCAACCGCATCGTCGACTTCGAGCACATGCTCATCCAGGACGGCGCACTCATCCTGAAGTTCTGGTTCCACATGTCCGAAGAGGACCAGAAGGCACGTCTGAAGGAGCTCTCCCGAGACGACAAGAGTCGCTGGAAGATGCTCCCGGACAAGAGCAAATTCTCCGAGCAGTACGCCGCCTTCGAGCAGGTCGCAGAGCGGGTCATCCGCCACACCGATCGGGGTGACTGCCCCTGGTACCTGGTAGAGGCCGAGGACAGGCGTTACCGCGATCTGACCGTCGGCAAGACCCTTCTGCACGCTATCCGTTCGCGCCTGGCAGAGGCCCCGCCGGACGAGCCGAAGACCAGCGGCGGCAGTCCGGAGCTGCCGAGCGGCGCGAATGCCCAGATCACGCTCCTGGATCAACTGGATCTCTCGCTTGCCTTGGACAAGGACACCTACAAGGCAGAGATGAAGCGCCTGCAGACCGAGATCAACGAGCTGGCCTGGAGCGCCTACAACCAGAAGCGATCGACCGTCCTGGTATTCGAGGGCGTGGATGCCGGCGGCAAGGGCGGCGCGATCCGCCGGATCACGACCGCGATCGATGCGCGCCTCTATCGCGCCATCCCGGTCGCCGCGCCCACCGACGAGGAGAAATCACACCACTATCTATGGCGTTTCTGGCGTCACATCCCGCGGGCAGGCTACATCACGCTCTACGATCGATCCTGGTACGGACGTGTCCTGGTCGAGCGGGTGGAGGGTTTTGCCGCCGATGCCGAATGGCGGCGCGCCTACTCGGAGATCAATCGCTTCGAGGAGCAGCTGGTGGACAACGGCATCATCCTGCTCAAATTCTGGATCCATATCAGTCAGGACGAGCAGCTGCGGCGCTTCAAGGATCGCGAGAGTGTCCCCTACAAGCAATACAAGATCACCGACGATGATTGGCGCAACCGCGAGAAATGGCCGCAATACAAGGATGCGATCAACGAGATGGTGGTGCGCACGAGCACCAAACATGCGGCTTGGACACTGGTGGAGGGCAACGACAAACCCTATGCGCGGATCAAGGTGCTCAAGACGGTATGCGACACCGTTCGGGAAGCGCTCAAACACGACCCCGAGCCGACGTCCGGTTATCTGCCCTGCGGCGAAAAACGGCCCGAGCAGATGAAGCCCGAGCAAACGAAGAAGGCGTCGAACGGCAAATCTGAGTCTTGATCCTAAACCGCGCCCAGCTCGGTATGCGATGTTTTTGGATGGGATCGGCCCCGGCAGACTTGTCGACCTTTGGAGTTGGCGCGGTTTAAGATATTAAAGAAATATATTATTTTGAACCGCGTCCCCGCTAAGGGTTGTGGATGAAACGAACGTCGAGCTCACTCGAAAATGAGCATCTCGCTCCGGACGCGATTTAGGCGATGGCGAAGAGTCGGAAGTAATTCGCGCGCGTGACCGCAGCAATCTCCTCCGGATCCATCCCGCGCAGCTCGGCGATGCGGCTCGCGACATGGGCGACCATCTTGGGCTCGTTGGGTTTGCCGCGATGCGGCATGGGCGCCAGGTAGGGCGAATCGGTCTCGATGAGTAGGCGGTCGAGCGGCACGCGGCGCGCGACGTCCCGCAGTTCCTCGGCGTTCTTGAAGGTGACGATCCCGGAAAAGGAGACATAGAAACCCAGATCCATGCCGGCCTTCGCCATCTCCCAATTCTCGGTGAAGCAGTGCAGCACCCCGCCGACGGCATCGGCACCCTCCTCCCGCAAGATCTCGATCGTATCCTCGCGGGCCTCGCGCGTGTGGATAATCAGCGGCTTGCCGCAAGCGCGTGCCGCCGCAATGTGGACGCGGAAACGCTCGCGCTGCCGGACCGGATCGAGATCGCGATGGAAATAGTCCAGTCCGGTCTCCCCGATCGCGACGTTTCGCGGATCCGCCGCCAGAGACACCAGGGTCTCCACGGTCGGCTCCTCGCCGTCCACCTGGTTCGGATGCACGCCGACCGAGACCGCGACCTGCGAAAAGGGATCCACCAGACGTCGCATGTCCGGATAGTGTTCCAGATCGATCGAGACGCAAAGCATGTGCGTGACGCCCGCATCGGCGGTCGCCTGCATGAGTCCGGCGAAATCGCCCTCGTATCGGCGAAGATCCACGCGATCGAGGTG
>NZ_DATITZ010000048.1:0-7514 GCF_035467215.1 Thiocapsa sp.
GCCAGCTCCGACGAGCTTCGGAGCTGGCCCGGTTTAAGTGCGCAGAAGACACAAAGGGACTTGAAGCTCGGCGGCGCTGAGCCCGCCGTGGACCCCGACCTGCCGGTGTGGCTGCTCGAATGGCAGCCACTGTCGGATGACGCCGTTGCCCTTCGGGAGTAGACAGACGTCCCCGACACGTTCAAATAGACGCGGGTGCCGTCGACCGGCGCCGAAATACCCCTCCTCGACGAGCTGCGCGCTCGCCACCAAGTCGACTCGCTCCCCCAAGACATCGCTGCAATAATCACGAAAGGCGTCCGCATGGCCGGATCGCAGATAACAGAAGGCCGCGCGTGGCTCGCCGCACAGCGGAAGTAAGAGATGGGTTTCAAGCTCGGGATGATCGGCGAGATCGATCGCATCCGTGGGCTGCGTATCCAACTGCCCGTGATCCGCGCTGACCAGCAGCAGGCTGTCCGTGTCGGCGATCTCGTGCATGAAGGATGCGATCTCCTGCTCGATCTCGCGAAGGTGGGCCAAGGCGGCGGGGCTCTCCATGCCCTGCTCATGACCGATGGCATCCAATCTCGGCCAATACAGATAGAGGTACTTCGGTTCGCGTCGACGCCGCCCCCAGCCGCGGAGAACCGCCGCGGTTCGCACGAACATATCGCGCAATCCCTTGAAGGTGACCAGCTCGCCCCGTCCGAGATGTGCCCGGTTGAAGTCCGATCGGGCGATGTGCACCGGCGAGACCAGGATGCTTCGGGTGGCGATCCGATCGGTGATCGGTGTGGTCCCGAAGAGCTTCACCGGATCGATCCCAGCCTTTCGATAAGGGACACCGCCGAAGCGCGGCGTGCCCGGCAGCACCGTCATCACGCATCCAAGCTCGCCGAAATAGGTGTGCCAACCGGTCAGGCCGTGTGCCGACGGTGCTTCTCCGGTGAGAAAGGTCGGGATGGCCGCCGCCGTCGTCGAGGGGAAGACCGAGGTGAGGGTCGCGCGCCGGGCTCGGCTCAGGATCCCGTCGGGTGAACGTTTGCCGAGCCAATCGGCTCCGAGACCGTCGATGATCAGGAGGATCAGATTGGTGGCTTGCGCCAGCTCGTCCGTCGGCAGATCGCGCAGGCTCGGGGCGTCGGATCGCCCGCCGCGGGCCTGGATGATGCTGCTCATCAGATTGACGATGCCGCCGCCGTCGTACTCCGGCCGAGTCATCCCGAGGGCGTCCGGTGGCTGGGGATTGACCATGCTTACGCCCCCGTTGGTGGTGCTTGGGTCAGGACGCGGCGGCGCGAATGCGGCTCAGGCGCGTTGGCCGGCCGATTTGCGGCGCAACAGGAACCAGATGAACGCCAGGATCAAGACCGCCGAGAAGGCGAGGACATAGGGTCTGAGCGGCTCGATGAAATCGGTGATGCGTTGGAAGTCCTCCTTCAGGGTGTAGGCCCCGAACCCGAAGGCGCCGACCCAAAGACTGGTGCCCAGGATGGTTCCCGTGAGGAAGCGCCACCAAGGCATCTGCAGCGCCCCGGCTGCGATATTGCTGGTCTGACGCAACCCGTCGAGAAAGCGTGCGACGACCAGCAACCCGATCCCCCAACGTGCGAAGGCCGCCTCGGCCTTATCCAGGCGCTCGCGGTGCTTGGACGCGCGTTTGAGCAGCCCCTTCAACCCGAAGCGTCCGATCAGATAGCCGATGATGTCGCCGAGCTGGGTCGCGGTCCAAGCGACGATCAGGACAACGACGATGTCCATCTTCCCGGTCGCGGCCAAGAGCGCGCAGGCGATCAAGAGGGTCTGTCCCGGCAGTGGGATCCCGAAGCCTTCGGCCATGCAGGCGACAAACAGTGCCCAGAGTCCGTAGCGATCGAGAATCGGCTGCAGGCTCGCGATCCCCGAGGTCAGGGTTGTCGCGATTTCGGCTTCCAGACTCATGGATGGTCACCATACCAGCATCAGAATCACGGCGCCCAGCAGCACCCGGTAGATGACGAAGGGTAGCATGCTGATGCGTTCGATGAATTTCAGGAAGTAATGAATGGTTAGGTAGGCGAAGACGAACGAAAGGGCCGCGCCGAGCAACAGCGACATCCAGTCGACCGGCTCGCCGGCCTGCAGCAGATCGAGCGTTTCCAGACCGCCGGCCATGATGATGGTCGGGATCGCGAGCAGGAACGAGAAGCGCGAAGCCGCCTTGCGGGTCAGCCCGAGCATGAGCGCCGCCGTGATGGTGATGCCCGAGCGCGAGGTCCCCGGAATGATCGCGATCGCCTGCATGACGCCGACGAACAGGGCCGCCTTCCAGCCCAGGCTGTACTCGTCGCGAGCGCGCTTTCCGCTGAAGTCCGCCCACCAGAGCAGCAACCCGAAACCGATGCTGGTCGCCGCAACCACCAGGGCGACCAGGGTCGCGTCTTCGCGCAGCACCTCGAGCACCGATTTCAGAGGCAGGCCGAGGACGACCACCGGCAGCGTGGCGAGGATGATCATCCAGCCGAGACGGGCATTGGGCGCGTCGAATCGGCGTGTGCGCAACGACTGCGACACGGCGATCGTCATGGTTACGATCTCGCGCCTGAAATAGAGCATCACCGCGGCGAGCGTACCGAGATGCAACGCGACATCGAAGGCGAGACTCTGCAGCTCGTAGCCGAAGAGGAGCGGTGTCAGGATCAGATGTCCCGAGCTCGAAATCGGCAAGAACTCCGTAATGCCCTGGACGAACGCAAGTAAGACGATCTGAATGGTATCCAACGAACCGCGCTCCTCGGGATTGAAGGCGCGGATTATACGCGGCGTGCCGGCCTTTTCCCCGCGATCGATGCTTCCGCGATCTCATCGACCGATCGACGACGCTCCGGCAGGCGCCGACCATACCTGCGGCAGCAGATCGAACGTCGACCAGTCCGGCACCGGCGGCAGCGCCGATCGTGCGACCGCAGCGATATAGCCGGTCTCCGGGATGCAATGCAGAACCGCCGGCGGCTGTGCGCCGGCGGGTCGGGGCCGGAAGAGTCCGCGGCCGTCGGCCTTCGCATCCGCCTCGAGTGCGGTCCAGGCACGGTAGAAGCGGGCGATGCGCTGGTCCTGCGGAGCCGATTCGAGGGCCCGCACCACCTCGGGCGCGAACATCCGCTGCGCCACCGCCTCGATGCTGTGCCGCGGGCGGATCCACTCGCAGTCCACTCCCACATCGCTCCTCGGACCGACCCCGGGGCAGAGGGCTACCAAGGCCAGATCGCCGGTCGTCGTCAGATTGAATGAAAGCGGCACCGCTGCGCCGGCAAGCGCGGGCGTGCCGGCCGGTCCATACTCGAAGCAAAGCGCCCCCGGCGGAGCGTCGAGATAGCGTGAGAGGATCTCGCGCAGTCCGGCATGGGCGCGGACATAGCGCTCGCGATAGGGCAGATGGCGCATCCGCGCCGCGCGGGCGCGCTGGCGCTCCCCGAGCAGGCTCAGAGCGTGCGCGAGCTCGATCCCATCCGCATCCGTGCGGATTCGCCATAGATGCAGCGCACCCGATCGGATCTCGCAACGGCTCGGCCCGACGGTCCATTCGATCGTCGTCGGGGCCGTCATTGCGCCGTCTTCATCCTGTCGTTGCGTCGACATGCGTTGTGACCTCCGTCGTCATCTTCCTATAATCGGCAATACCTCGACAAACAGGCGCCCGGTCTCTTTGGGTCTACGCCTGTCTATCGGACCATCTCGCTCTCCGCCGGAGGCCAGGGCCTTGCAGACTCATGAGCAGTGTCGTGTGGATACGCGCATCGAGGCGGTGTGCACGAAAGGTTGCAATCAGGTCAGGCAAGATATCGCCGCCTTGGAGGCCAGGGTGCAGCTGCCCGAGACGCGTGATCTGAGCGAGGAGGAGTGCCGAACCCTGTTGCGCGAGCTCAAGCAGATCATGGCCGTCTACGGCGATACCTGTCGACTGGCGCCGCCCTGAGCGCCTGCGCCCTTCGCGTCGTGGGTGTATGCTCCCGACGCTATCCATCTTGATCCGCCGTATCGGAACCTATCGCGCATGACCGACATCACCCGGACCCTCAGCCAGGAGCTTGCCGCTCGACCCGAACAGGTCGAGGCCGCCATCCGACTGCTCGACGAGGGCGCGACCGTGCCCTTCATCGCGCGCTATCGCAAAGAGGCCACGGGGGGGCTGGATGACATCCAGTTACGCTTGCTCGAAGAACGCCTGGTCTATCTGCGCGATCTGAACGAGCGTCGCGCGACCGTGCTCAAGAGCATCGAGGAGCAGGGCAAGCTGACGCCGGAGCTCCAAGCCGAGATCGTCGGCGCCGAGACCAAGCAGCGCCTCGAAGACCTCTACCTGCCGTTCAAGCCCAAGCGGCGCACCAAGGCCCAGATCGCGCGAGAGGCGGGGCTCGAACCCCTGGCCGATGCGCTGCTCGCGGATCCGAGCGCGTCGCCCGAATCGCGCGCGGCGGCCTATGTGGATGCGACCAAGGGGGACGAGGATATCGCAGCGGCCCTGGAGGGTGCGCGTCAGATCCTGATGGAGCGTTTCGCCGAGGATCCGGAGCTGACCGGGCGTCTGCGCGATCACCTCTGGCAGCAGGGCATTCTGGTCTCCAAGGTGATGCCCGGAAAGGAAGAAGAGGGCAATAAGTTCTCGGATTATTTCGACTATCGCGAGCCGCTTTCACGCATTCCGTCGCACCGTGCGCTGGCCTTGTTCCGTGGGCGTAACCAAGGCGTCCTGCACCTGGAGCTGCTGGCCGGGGAGGGCGATGATCCGGACGCCGTCTGTCGCGGCCTGATCGCATCGCGCTTCGGGGTGCGGCAGGCCGGGCGCCCCGGCGACGACTGGCTGATCGAGACGGTTCGCAAGACCTGGCGGATCAAGCTGCTGACACGGCTCGACCTGGAGCTCAAGGGGCGGATGATGGAAGCGGCCGAGGAGGAGGCGATTCGCGTCTTCGGGCTCAACCTCAAGGCGCTCCTGCTGGCGGCCCCGGCGGGCCGGCTTGCGACACTCGGGCTGGATCCCGGACTGCGCACCGGCGTGAAGGTCGCCATCGTCGACGGCACCGGGCGCGTGGCGGCGACCGACACCATCTATCCCCATGTGCCGAAGAACCAGTGGGATGCCTCGATCGCGCGGCTCGCCCACTTGGCGAAGGACCACGGGGTGAAGCTCGTGAGCATCGGCAACGGCACCGGCTCGCGCGAGACCGACCGACTGGTGCGCGAGCTGATCCAGCGACACCCTGAGCTGGGTCTGCGCTCGCTCGTCGTGAGCGAGGCGGGCGCCTCGGTCTACTCTGCCTCCGAATTCGCCTCCAAGGAGCTGCCCGAGCTGGATGTGTCGCTGCGCGGTGCGGTCTCGATCGCACGCCGGCTGCAGGATCCGCTCGCGGAGCTGGTGAAGATCGACCCCAAGGCGATCGGTGTTGGTCAGTACCAGCACGACGTGAATCAGCCCAGACTCGCGCGTGCCCTGGATACTGTGGTGGAGGACTGCGTAAACGCCGTCGGGGTGGATCTGAACACCGCCTCCGTGCCGCTGTTGACACAAGTCTCGGGACTCAACCGCACCCTGGCCGAGAATATCGTCCAGTTTCGCGAGACCAACGGGGCCTTTGCCAACCGCAAACGTTTGATGGCGGTCCCCCGCTTCGGCGAGAAGGCGTTCCAACAGAGTGCGGGTTTCCTGCGCGTGCGCGACGGCGACGAGCCGCTGGACGCGTCTGCCGTTCACCCGGAGGCCTATCCGCTGGTGCGCAACATCCTTGCGGAAACCGGCAAACCCATTACGGCTCTGATCGGCGACAGCGCGAGCCTGCGCCGCCTGGATCCCGCCCGCTTCACCGACGAGCGCTTCGGCCTGCCCACCGTCAAGGACATCCTCGCCGAGCTGGAGAAGCCCGGCCGCGACCCACGCCCCGAGTTCAAGACCGCTCAGCTCAAGGAGGGCGTGGAGACAATCAAGGATCTCAAACCCGACATGATCCTGGAGGGAACCGTCACCAACGTGACCAACTTCGGCGCCTTCGTGGATGTCGGGGTCCATCAGGACGGTCTGGTGCACATCTCCGCCTTGGCCGATCGCTTCGTCAAGGATCCGCATGCGGTGGTGAAGTCAGGCGACCTCGTGAAGGTGAAGGTGATGGAGGTCGATCTCGTGCGCAAACGGATTGCGCTCAGCATGCGTCTGGGGGATGTCGCGCCCGAGCGTGCGGCCGGCGATACCGCCGACAGCCGCTCGCAGGGGCGAGAGCCGCGCCCGAGGGCACACACCCCGCCGGGTCGGCCCGGGCGCTCGGCCGAGGCACGCCCGGCATCCGACGGCCGAGGTGCGACACGGACCAAGGCACCGGCTGCGGCCGAGGCCCCGGTCGGCGGCACAATGGCGGATGCCTTCGCCAACGCCAAGCGCCGTTGAGTCGGCGCATCGGCACAAGGCGACGGCCGCGATGGGCCGGCCATCCTCCGCCGCCGACCTGCTGCGCACGCGTGTCTACCGCGCGGCCTCCCCGATTCACGGTCAAGGCTGCTTCGCCAAGATCGCGTTTCGCAGCGGCGACTTCATCGGCACCTTCGAAGGCCCCGAGGTGGACCGAGACGGCACCTACGTGCTTTGGACCTATGATGCCGAGGGCAACGTCCTCACCGGTCGCGAGGTGCGCAACCTCCTGCGCTGGCTGAACCACAGCGACGACCCGAACGCCGAGCTCGACGGCTTCGATCTCTACGCCCGCCGCGCGATCGCGGTCGACGAAGAGATCACCTTCGACTACAGCGGCGGCTGACGACTTGATCCGAGCCACTTGATCCGAGCGACTCGATCCGGACGACTTGAGCTGGGCGACTTAAGCCGGGCGAGTTGCTTTGAACAGGGTGCGCCCCGACACTAGCCACCCTAACAGTCACCCCGCGAGTCACCGTGAAGCGCCTGACCAAGTTCTTGTTGCCCGTCCTGATCCTCGCCGTCGGTTTCGGAGTCTTTGTGTACCTCAAGCAGACCCGCCCGGAGCGTCCGCCGGAGGAGATCGTCGAGCGCGTCTGGCGGATCGAGGCCGAGACGGTCGAGCCGCGCCGGCTCTCGCCGGGGCTCGAGCTCTACGGGAGTGTTCAGACGCCGGATCTTCTGCGAGCGGCGGCCTCGGCGCAGGCGCGTGTCGCTCGGGTGCTGGTGCGCGAAGGTGATCGGGTGGAGGCCGGGCAGCTCCTGGTCGAGCTTGACCCGCGCGATTTCAGCTTTCGTCTCGCCCAAGCCCGGGCCCAGATCGACGAGTTGGAGGCTCAGATCCAGAGCGAGCGCACCGGGCATGAGACCGATCTCGCCGCGCTGGAGCAAGAGCGCAAGCTGCTCGGTATCGCACAAGACGGCGTGGAGCGCGCCTCGCAGCTCACCAAACAGCGTGTCGGCTCTCAGACCGACCTGGATATCGCCGAGCAGGAACTGGCCCGTCAATCACTCGCCGTGAGCAATCGCGAGATGAGCATCGCGGATTTCCCGGCGCGCCAACGTGCACTCGAGGCCAAACTCGCGAGGGCCC
>NZ_DATITZ010000049.1:0-5120 GCF_035467215.1 Thiocapsa sp.
ACTCTGCGAAGAGCTCTGCCAGAAGGCCGAGCGTCTCGGCCGGCTCGAGCAATGGAATCAGGATCGCGCCATCCTCGATCTTCTCGATCGCCAATGGGCCGAGATCCGGGATGAGGTCGACCCGGACGGGCGCACGCGTTACGAAGACGCACGGGAGCGCTTCATCCAGGCCTACGGCGGTCACGCCCGCGAGACCGCCGCCCGAGTCGCCGCAGAGGAAGCCCACGAGTCCTTGCATGCCGAACGCCTCGCCCTCCTCGACACCTTGTCCGAGGCACCGGCGCTGAGCACCGAGCAAGAGATTCGCGCCTTGTGCGAGCGGGTCTCCGCCGCCTGGGATGCCCTCGACGCCCTCCCGCCGCAGCGCCAGAGACCCCTCGACCAGCGCTATCGCACGCTCATGGACGCGGCCGACGCCGCGCGCACCGCCCTGGTCGATCAGCGAAAACGCCTGTCGCAGCTGCACAAATCGAGCAATAGGGCACAGAAGCTCCTCGACGAGCCCAAGCCGCTCGATCTGCGCGCGACCAAGACCTTCATCGAGCAGGCGCGCGCACTCGCCGCCGAGCTCCCCGCGAGCGCCGAGACCGAAGCCTTCCTGGCCCTCGTCGAACGCGTCGAGTCGCGCACCAAGACCCAGCGCAAGAACGCCGAGCATCGCCTGAAGCAGCTTCCCGAGAAACTCGCCGAGCTGGAGAAACACCTCGCCGACGGCGAGCTGAAGAAGGCCGACCCGCTCTTTCAAAGCCTACGTGCCGGCCTGGATCTGGTCGAGGCCAGCGCCCTGCCCAAGGGCGCCGCCGAAGAGATCGCCGCCCGCCTGCATCTGCTCGCGCCGCGCCTGCGCGATCTCCAACACTGGCGCCGCTGGGGTGCCGATCAGCATCGCGACGGACTCTGCGAGGAGATGGAGCAGCTCATCGAGGCCGACCTGCCCCTGCAAGCCCTGAGCGAGCGACTGCACACGATGCGCCTGGACTGGAAGGGGTTGGAGAAGACAGGGCCGCGCGCCGCGCCCGCCGTCGCCGAGCGGTTCCACAAGGCGTGCGACGCCGTCCAAGAGCGCTGTCGCCCCTACCTCGACGCCCAAGCGGCCGAGCGCGAGGCCAACCGTGCCGCGCGCGAGTCCGTCTGCGACCAGATCGAAGACTTCCTCTCCAAGGTCGACTGGGAGCGCATCGACTGGAAACGCGTCCTGCGCGCCGAGCGCGAGACCCGCCACACCTGGGCCTCCATCGGACCCGTTGACCCGCGCCACTTCAAGGCGCTCGAAGGGCGTTTCCGTCAAGCGCTCAAGCAGCTCGATCGCCGCCTGGATGCAGAGCGCAAACGCAATCAGGCGATGAAGCACGCGCTGATCGCCAAGATCGAAGTCCTAGTCGACGAGCCCGATCTGGACGCCGCCATCGAACAGACCAAGGCACTCCAACGCGAGTGGCACACCACCGTGCCGGCGCGTCACAAGGACGAGAACAAGCTCTGGCAGACCTTCCGCAGCGCCTGCGACGCCATCTTCGAGCGTCGCGCCGCGTTGCACGAGGCGCACGCCAACGAGATGAAGGATCATCTCGCCACGCGCGAGACGATCTGCACCGACGCACTCGCGCTCGCCCGAACCGAGCAGGATCCGAAGCGACTGCGCTCCGAGCTGCGCGAGCTCGAGCGGCGCTGGGACGATGCTCAGTCCCTGCCCATCCCGCGTCAAAGCGCCGCCCCGCTCAACGAATGCTGGCGCGAGACCCGCGAGGCGCTCAAGCAGCACCTGCGCGACTGCGAGGACCAACAGCGCCGAGGCGCATTCGACCTGCTGCAACGCCAAGCCGCGCTGTGCGAGCGCCTCGAGCTCGGACTCCTCGGAGAAACCGACGCCCCGCTCGACCCCGAAGCGGCCGAGCAGGCCTGGGCGGATCTCCCGCAGCAACAAGACAGCGAGATCCAGCAGGCCATCGCAGCGCGCTTCTCGTCCGCACTCGCCGTCGCACGCGACCCCGCGCAGATCGCCACGCTGCGCCGCCGCTACGACGCCAACGCCGCACGCCTGAGCCAACTCTGTCTACAGCTCGAAATCCTCACCGGTGTCGAAACCCCGCCCGAGCTCGCCCAACAGCGCCTGGAGTTCCAAGTCGCACGGCTGACGGAGCGCATGGTCGACGGCGAGGAGGACCCCCTGCAAGGCAGTGCCCGACTCCTCAAAGAGTGGTATCTCTGCGGCCCCGCACCGCGTTCCGCCGGCCTCGACAGCCGCTTCGAGCGCATCCGCCAAGCCCTCGCCCGAGAGCCCGGCGCGGCGACCGCATGACACGACCGCGCAGCAGCCAAGACGCAGAATCCGCCCCGGATGCCCTCGATGGATGACTCCGACTCACGACTCTACAAACGCCGGCACCGCACCTGGAATCCGGCGCTCGACCCGCGCAACCCGAGCGAAGACCCCGGAGTGGAGCTGCCCCTGCTCGGCTGCGTCAGCGCAGGAGCACCGATCGAGGATCTCGAAGACCCCGAGACCATCGTCGTCCCCACCGACCTGACACGCCCCGGGGCCTACGCCTTGCGCGTGCGCGGCAAATCCATGGTCGAAGACGGCATCCACGACGGCGACATCGTCATCGTCGACCCTCGCCCTACAGCCGAAACCGGGACAACCGTCGTGGCACGCATCGACGGCGATCGCGTCACCCTCAAACGCTTCTACGCCGAAAACGACAGCATCCGCCTCCAGCCCGCCAATCCCGACATGGATCCGTTGATCCTGCACGACGGCGACATCGAGATCCTCGGCATCGTCTCGGGCGTGGTGCTTATGACCGCTTGACGGCGACCGCGTCGGTTCGGATCCGCCTGCATCAAGGTGTCATTGGAAGATCAAGCCGATGGCGATCAAAAAGCCAATGTACGCGATGAGCGCCCAGAATGCCGGATTGATCTGGTCTTCCTTGAAGCGCAGCGAGCGCGCGGCGTTGGCGCCGCCGCAGTCGCACAGCAACAGCAGTTCGGTCGCGTTCGGGTACATCCCCTGGAACAGCACCGTCCAGGCCAAGGCGATGGCATCGCAGACGAAGGCGCTGGTCTCGCGCGAGGTTCCGAGCGTGATGAAGCCGATGTTGGCGGCCACGTCGTAGACCCCATGCGGCACCAGCACGCCGTCGGCGAGGTGGCGGAAGTCGTGATCGAAGACCAGTTGCGGTGCGGTGCTGTACGACTGTCCCGGCCGATGCAGGGTCCCGAGCAACTCCTTCTTCTTGGTGTCGATACTGAACACCGGAATGCCGCGCCGACGGGCCAGACGGCGCAGCGCGGCGATCTGGCGGAACTGCTCGTTACGCGCCTTCGGGTCGACCACGCCGGTGATCAACTCCTTGCGCAGGGCGCGGCGACGAAAGCCAGCCCGATCCAGCAACGCGGCGGCCGTGTTGCGACTGATCTCGAACCCATGCTCGAGCAGGCGATGAGCCAACTGCAGCGGTTTCAGATCGGTCCAGCGCACCCGCTCTTCAGCGCCTCGATTGCCGCGTAGCGGCGGCGATGGTCCTCGTCCAAGGTGCGCGAGAACACCCGCATCGTCTCCTCGTGCGCTGCGCCGTAGCCCGGAAATTCGTTCATAGAGCGACCACTCCCGTTCGGATCGTCGGGAGCGATGCTCGCAGCAGGTCGGCTCCTTTTCAAGTCGGTAACGCTCTTTTTATAGAAAAAACCTGAGATAAAATGCGTTACTTGTTAGTGAATCGTTACTTAGCAAGGCCCCGCGGCTCTGCCCGAGCATCCGCTCACTCGCGGCGGAGGGCGGAGCCTATGTGATCGTCAGCTCCAAAGATTCCACCAATGCGGTCTGACATGACCGTATCGCCCCATCAGCAGATACTGAAGCTCGGAAAAAGAGGCTCGCGGTCTCGGCCGTCTGAGGCGCTGACTCGCCGCAGTATCGAACGGCTGGACTTCTTCACGCAGCGGACGTTGGACCAAGATCGTTGCGGGCAATCCCGGACACCTTGTCAACACCGATTCGGTCCTGCCGTTCGATAACGTACGCTCAACGGCACCCCCGTCGTGACTTGCCGATCTTCTCGAACGTCGCCGGCGCGTTGTCTTTGGGGTTGTCCAGGCAGTGGTCGATGAACTGATCGGTCATCGCAGCCAAGACCTCGATCTCATACTGCGTGGTGTTCATCTTAACGAGCCGGTATCCGTGTACAAATGCCAGTGCGTACTCCCGCTCGTTGCCGGACAGGCGCATGACGTCCTTGCACGCGAACTCCTCGAGGTCTTTCTGTGTTGACGGCTCCTCGGCATCAAAGGCCAAGCCCCCGGCGAACAGCGCCGACGTGATCGCGGCGGGCGCGAACGCGTGCCGGACGCGCTATCTCGCTTCGAGACGATCCTCGATCGCCAGCACGATCGCCCCCAGGCGCTCTTCGCGCTCGACGCGACGATGGGCCTCGGGCGCCTGCTCCATGGGCTCCACGCGATCGACGATCGGGCCGATCTTGCCCTGCTCGATCAGTTCTCGCAGCGCGTCCAACCCGGCCCGGGTCTCCGGGGCGAAGGCGACGACGACGCGCCGGCGCGTGAAACGGTTGGTGATCAATGCTCGCAACATATCGGACAGGCGGGGATTGGCGATCAGGTAACTTCCGCCGGGCCGCAAGGCGCGGATGCAGCGATCATAGGGTGCGCCGGCGACCATGCTCAGGATGATGTCGTAGGTCTGCCCGCCGGCGGTGAAGTCCGTTTGTCGATAGTCGACGAAGGCATCAGCGCCCAGGCGACGCAGAAACCCCTCCTTGCGGCCATGATCGACCGCCGTGACGCGCGCGCCCGAGGACTTGGCGAGCTGCACCGCATGGTCGCCAATACTGCCGCCCGCACCATTGACCAGCACCTCGTCCCCCGGCTGAATGTTCGCGCGGCCGAGAAAATGCAGCGCGTTCAACCCGCCCAGCGGCACCGCGGCGGCCTCCGTAAAGTCCATCGTCGCCGGCATCGGAGCAACCGGACCACGGGCCGGCAGGGCCACATAGGCTAATGGGATGGTCCGCCCCGCTCCTCCAACGAGCCCGTAGCGGGCACAATGAGCGATGTCTATCGAACATCGTCAACCGAGGTAACGGAGCGGACCAATGAGC
>NZ_DATITZ010000050.1:0-3144 GCF_035467215.1 Thiocapsa sp.
CCCAATTTCGCCGAGTTCCGAGATGCAATCACCGACTGCCTAAAACAAACGCACACTACGCACAAGAAGGAGCTGGACTCTTTACTCACGCTGAAATTCCAGGCATTCAAGAAATGCGAGCTTGTCCCTATATGAGGTATATTCCACGAGAATCCCTCGGAGTAACCCGCGCTTGACCCTGCCGGATGCCTCCACCGCTTTTGCGGCTGCGTACGGTCCAGCCGGTCTCGGGTCGGTTCAGGCGACCCTAACGCAACCGGCCAGGAGCCGTCTCCCATCGACCGTAAGCGACTGACCGGTTGATCCTGATACCCGTCACCCGCCGTCCGGCGACCGACGGACAGGTCACGACCCACAGTCGTCATCCGTCCGCCGAATCTCAACGGCCGCAGTGCGACGGATAGCGGGCGTGCACCGCAGCCGCTACGAGCATACGGCCATGCCGCATAAGCGAACAGCTCGCCACGTGGTCGCGCTGCGCTTCTCTGGATCGCCTAACGCACTTAAGTGCCGAGTGAGTTGTCTCTCGTTGGTCCAAACCATAGCCCGATGGCCGGGTCCGACCCTGCCGCCGCCTCGCTTCGCCCTGCCGGACCAGGGACCCACCGCAGCAGTTCGCCCTGCCAGCCCTGCCCACCGTAAAGCGGTGATCGGGGCCGGCTCCGGTCTCCGGTCTCCGGTGGTTGACTTTCCTTTCGGTTTTATCCCCTGCATTGAGCGGGAGCACTGCTGCCTGAGCGACGGCCGATCCCGCTATCGAAAACGCCTTTCGGAGGTGCCTGGGACCAGGCCCGGCGAGATGCACTACTGCTCGTTCTTCAGCCTTCGCGAGCCTTCAATCAGGGGGTGCCAGCCGAACACGAGCGTAGCCATGAAGCCGTCCATGCGAAGATCACCGGGTGCGTCGTCGTTGATCGTCGACTTGTAGCCGAGGGTCAGATTCAGGTTGTCGTTGACGGCATAGCCGAGGGTGAGACCGAGGCCGATGTTGTCGAGCGCCTCGCCCTGGACGCCGTCGACGGTCGCCTTGCCGCCGTTGTACCAGACGGCGTCGAGCGAAGCCCAGAGGTGCTCGGTGAAGTCGCGCGTCAGATGTGCGTCCAACTGGAACATGGGATCGGTCTCCAAGGTCTGCACGACATAGTCGGTGTTGTTGCCGAAGAGCCAAACGGCGGGCAGGAATTCAAGGGTCGTGCGCCGGCCCGGCACCCAGGGGCCGAGCTGCCAGATGACGGGCAGACCGAGGCGCCCGTACCAGCGGTTCTGGCCGATGTTCAGGGGTTGGTCGTTGTCGTACTCGCCGATCGGCAGCGCCAGGTCGGCGAGCAATTTCAGAGTGAACCCCGGCTCGTAGCGGATCACGTCGGGGATGTTCTTCTGCGCCGGCGGGCCGATGACAGTCATGCTGAATTCGAGCATCGGATCGCCGAAGCCGCTGGCCGACTGGTTAAACGTCCTGCCGGCGACCGTCACGTCTCCCGAGATTCGCCCCATGGGCAGGAGGATCGCCGCCATGGCCGAGCGATCGAATAACGAGAAGGTATGCGCGTAACCCGCAATGGCCATGGTGGCGTCGAAGTTGGCGTCCGGGGTCACGATATGCGCCGGATCGAAGGGGTTGGTGTTGCCGCTGATCGATTCGAAAATGAGCGGCACCGCACTTGAACCCGACAGCGTATCCCAATAGAAGCGCGCCGGCACTTGGGCGAGCGCTTGGAGTGGGCCGAGCGCGCCTATGGCGAGCAGCGTAACGAGCACCAACCGCGACCGCATGGCCTGTTTCATCGAACCTTTTTTCATGGACGTGAACTCTCCATCCTGCTTGAAGAATGATTGGGTCGGCACCCTATCTCGCCTGGGGGTCAACGCTCGGGATCGACCAGCATGTCCTCGGGCGGCACGAACTGCCCCTTGTTGATCAGCGGCGGGAAGCCGGGGTCATCCGGGACACGCGGCGGAAGCTGATCTTTCAGGGTCTCGAACGGGGAGCGGCTGGGCAGGATCACGTTGTTCGTCCGGACGTACCGATCCCAGAGCGCGACCATCTGCCGCACCTTGTCGGGGCGTGCCGCGGCCAGATCATTGCGCTCGGCGGGGTCCGTCGCGAGGTCAAAAAGGCCCAATCGCCCTTGCCCAAAGGCTCGTATTGCCAGCGCAGCTTCCAATCCCCCTGCCGTACCGCACGATTGCCGAAGAGCTGCCAGGCGAGGAAGTCCTTCTCGCTGCGCGGCGCTTGCGCTTGGCCTCTCAGCATACGGTTCCAGGAGGTGCCGATGAGCTCGGGGACTTCGCGTCCCTCGTGGACCTTCGGATAGTCGGCGCCGGCAATCTCGAGCAGGGTCGGCATGATGTCCGCCACATGCATGAGCCTGTGGTTGATGCTTCCCCGCGGCCGCTCGACCACCGGACCGCTGACGATGAGCGCGTTGCGGATGCCGCCTTCCGCGACCCAACCCTTGTACTGACTGAAGGGCGTCATCGAGACCTGTGCCCACATCGGGCCGTAGCCGATATAGGAGCCTGGATCGCCCCAGGCCTTCGGATGGGTCTGCGACCACTTGATCGCCGCGAAGAGGAAGTCGCGTGTGCCCGGCTGACCCGCGATCATCTTGAACAGATCGGTGCCCTCGGCGCCGTTGTCGCCGAATACGATGAAGATCGTGTTCTCGTACTCGCCGATCTTCTTGAGGTGGTCGATGAGTCGGCCGACGTGGAAGTCCAGGTTTTCCATCATGCCGGCGTAAAGCTCCATCTTCCTGCCGAGCGTTGCCCTGGCCGCCGGCGCGAGCGTGACGGGATCGGGGACGAACCACATCCGCTCGGCGAGCTGCGTGCCCGGCGGCAGGATGCCGAGCGCGATCTGGCGCTGCAAGCGCTCCTGTCGCACCGCGTCCCAACCCTTGTCATACGCGCCGACATGCCGATCGCGCCACGCTCGGGGCAGGTGAAAGGGATCATGCGGCGCCTGGTGGGCGACATAGGCAAAGAAGGGCTTGCCGTCGCCCTGATTGGCGTCGATGAATTCGATCAGCTTGTCGGTGTAGGTCTTGGTGGCATAGTAATCCTTGGGTAACTTAGTGAGATAACGCCCGTCTTCGGTGAAGACCGACTTGGGCGAGGCACCGGTGAAGTTCGTCATGTCCC
>NZ_DATITZ010000051.1:0-9428 GCF_035467215.1 Thiocapsa sp.
GAGCGCATGGGCCATATCGACCTGGCGAGCCCGGTGGCCCATATCTGGTTCCTCAAGTCACTGCCCTCGCGCATTGGCCTGCTGCTCGACATGACCCTGCGCGACATCGAGCGCATCCTCTATTTCGAGTCCTTCGTGGTGGTGGATCCGGGTCTCGTGGTCGATCTGGAGCGTGGCCAGCTGCTCAACGACGAGCAGTATCTCGAAGCCTTGGAGGCCAACGGCGACGAGTTCGACGCGCGCATGGGTGCGGAAGCCGTTTACGAGCTGCTGCGCACCATCAAGATGGACGACGAGATCCGGCGCATGCGCGAGGAGATCGAGACCACCAACTCCGAGACCAAGATCAAGAAGCTCTCCAAGCGCTTGAAGCTCATGGAATCGTTGATGGCCTCGGGCAATCGTCCGGAGTGGATGATCCTCACGGTCCTGCCCGTCCTGCCGCCCGAGCTGCGTCCCCTGGTGCCGCTGGACGGCGGTCGGTTCGCGACCTCGGACCTGAACGACCTCTATCGTCGGGTCATCAACCGCAACAACCGTCTCAAGCGTCTGCTCGATCTGGTCGCGCCCGACATCATCGTGCGCAACGAGAAGCGCATGCTGCAGGAATCCGTCGATGCGCTGCTCGACAACGGGCGGCGCGGGCGTGCGATCACGGGCACCAACAAGCGCCCGCTGAAATCGCTGGCCGACATGATCAAGGGCAAGCAGGGCCGGTTCCGCCAGAACCTACTCGGCAAGCGCGTCGACTACTCGGGCCGCTCGGTCATCGTGGTCGGTCCGACCCTGATGCTGCATCAGTGCGGTCTGCCCAAGCGCATGGCGCTGGAGCTCTTCAAGCCCTTCATCTTCAGCAAGCTGCAGTTGCGCGGCCTGGCGGCGACCATCAAGGCCGCCAAGAAGATGGTCGAGCGCGGCACGCCCGAGGTGTGGGACATCCTCGACGAGGTCATCCGCGAGCATCCGGTGATGCTCAACCGCGCCCCGACCCTGCATCGACTCGGCATCCAGGCCTTCGAGCCGGTGCTGATCGAGGGCAAGGCGATCCAGCTCCATCCGCTGGTTTGTACCGCCTTCAACGCGGACTTCGACGGCGACCAGATGGCGGTGCACGTGCCGCTGTCGCTGGAGGCGCAGCTCGAAGCGCGCGCGCTCATGATGGCCTCCAACAACATCCTCTCTCCGGCCAACGGCGAGCCGATCATCGTGCCCTCGCAGTACGTGGTGCTCGGGCTCTATTACATGACCCGCGAGCGCGTGAACGCGAAGGGCGAGGGCAGCGTCTTCACCGATATCGACGAGGCGCGTCGCGCCTACGAGACCGGTCACGCGGATCTGCATGCGCGCTGCAAGGTACGCATCCGCGAGGTGATCAAGCACAAGGACGGCTCGATGCACGAGAACACGGCGATCCGGGAGACTACACTGGGTCGTGCCCTGGTGTTCGCCATCGTTCCCGACGGACTGCCGTTCGACTTGGTCGACCGTTCGCTCGGCAAGAAGCAGATCTCGCGCTTGATCAATATCTGCTATCGCCAGCTCGGTCTGAAGGAGACCGTGGTCTTCGCCGACCAGGTCATGTACATGGGCTTCAGGATGGCGACGCGTTCCGGGGTCTCGATCGGTCTGGAAGACATGGCCGTCCCGGAGGAGAAGGCGGGGATCCTTGCGGCTGCCGAGAAGGAGGTCAAGGAGATCCAGGACCAATACGCGTCCGGTCTCGTGACCAACGGCGAGCGCTACAACAAGGTCGTCGACATCTGGTCGCACACCAACGATCGCGTTGCCAAGTCCATGATGAGCAAGCTCGGCAAGGACAGCGTCATCGATCGCGACGGCAACGAGGTGACTCAGGATTCGTTCAACTCCATCTACATGATGGCCGACTCCGGCGCGCGTGGCTCGGCGGCACAGATCCGGCAGCTCGCCGGTATGCGCGGTCTGATGGCCAAGCCGGACGGTTCCATCATCGAGACGCCGATCACCGCGAACTTCCGCGAGGGTCTGAACGTTATCCAGTACTTCATCTCGACGCACGGTGCTCGTAAGGGTCTGGCCGACACGGCGCTCAAGACCGCCAACTCGGGTTATCTGACCCGTCGTCTGGTCGACGTCGCGCAGGACATGGTGGTGCTCGAGGTGGATTGCGGCACCGAGGGCGGGTTGATCATGACCCCCATCATCGAGGGCGGCGACGTGGTCGAGCCCTTGCGCGAGCGTATCCTCGGACGCGTGGCGGCGGTGGATGTCTATCAACCGGGCACCGAGGAGCTGGTCTGCGAGGCCGGGACCCTGCTCGACGAGTCCTGGGTGGAGCGCTTCGAGACCTTCGGTATCGATCAGGTGCGCGTGCGTTCGCCGATCACCTGCGAGTCGCGTCTCGGTGTCTGTGCGCAATGCTACGGACGCGACCTGGCGCGCGGTCATCGCGTAAACCTCGGCGAGGCCGTGGGCGTGATCGCCGCTCAGTCGATCGGCGAGCCCGGCACGCAGCTCACCATGCGCACCTTCCACATCGGTGGTGCGGCATCGCGGGCCGCGGCGGTCAACAGCATCGACATCAAGAACGCCGGCTCGGTGCGACTGCACAACATCAAGGTGGTCGAGCACCATTCGGGCAAGAACCTGGTCGCGGTCTCGCGCTCCGGCGAGTTGACCGTGGTCGACGATCGCGGGCTCGAGAAGGAGCGCTACAAGGTGCCTTACGGCGCCAGTCTGCGCGCCGCCGACGGCGATCCCGTGAAGCCGGGCGACGTCGTGGCCAACTGGGATCCGCATACCCATCCGGTCGTCACCGAGGTGGCCGGTAAGCTCGCATTCGAGGACTTCATCGAGGGCGTGACGGTCCAGGGCCAGGTCGACGACGTCACGGGTTTGACCTCGCGCGTGGTTATCGATCCCAAGCAGCGGCCGTCTTCGGGCAAGGATTTGCGCCCCATGGTCAAGCTGATCGGCGAGGACGGCAACGAGCTCAAGATTGCGGGTACCGATCTCCCGGCGCGCTACTTCCTCCCCGCGGGCGCCATCGTGGGCGTGGAGGACGGGGCCAATGTGGGCGTCGGCGATATCCTGGCGCGTATTCCGCAGGAGTCGAGTAAGACGCGCGACATCACCGGCGGTCTGCCGCGTGTTGCGGACCTGTTCGAGGCCCGCAAGCCGAAAGAGGCGGCCTTGCTCGCGGAGGCCAGCGGGACGATCGGCTTCGGCAAGGACACCAAGGGCAAGCAGCGCCTCGTCATTACCATGGACGACGGCGAGACGGTCGAGGAGCTGATCCCGAAGTGGCGCAACGTCAAAGTCTTCGAGGGCGAGCGCGTGGAGCGGGGCGAGATCATCGCCGACGGCGAGCTGGCCTCGCACGACATCTTGCGCCTGAAAGGTGTCACCGCCTTGGCCGAATATCTCGTCAAGGAGATCCAGGACGTCTACCGGCTGCAGGGCGTGAAGATCAACGACAAGCACATCGAGGTCATCGTTCGCCAGATGTTGCGCAAGGTCGAGGTCACCTCCGCGGGCGACACCCGTTTGCTGCGCGGCGAGCAGGTCGAGCACGCGCACCTGATGGACGAGAACAAGCGGGTCATGGCCGAAGGCAAGCAGCCGGCGCTCTACGAGCCTCTGCTGCTCGGTATCACCAAGGCGTCGCTGGCGACCGAGTCGTTCATCTCGGCTGCGTCCTTCCAGGAGACGACCCGCGTGTTGACCGAGGCCGCGGTGCGCGGCTCCACCGACCGCCTGGCCGGTCTGAAGGAGAACGTCATCGTCGGCCGCCTGATCCCCGCGGGATCCGGTCTTGCGCATCATCAGGAACGGCGCCGGCAGCGGCAGATGGAGATGCCGGCATCGGGGAAGGTCGAGATGGCGACCGAGGAGCTCGAAGAGGCATTGAAGAAGGCGCTCAATACCTCGGAAGCAGGGTGACTGCGAATCACGCGTTGATGCGGGGCGCCGCCTCGGCGTACCCGCGTCTTTCGCGTCGCACGCTATTGAAGTCGCAAACCGCTTCGGAGCATAGGGGATGGAGCCCTTTGCGCTGTCAGTAAGCTACTGAAGGAACAGGCTGCACCGGGTCGAGGTATTTTCGTTTACCCCGGATCCGGGCCCGGCATCGACGATCGATCAGTGGCTTGCGTGCGCGGGGTCGGGCGGTGGTCGAAAAGTCACCCCGGCGTCGCGGGGCGTGCAAAGAGGCGGCCGCCAAGGGATCATATCGTTGTCGAGACGATCCTTTGCAGGAGGACCCCATGGCGACCATTGAACCGAGCTTGTTTGACTGGCGGGATGTGGATGCGCGCAGCGACCTGGATCGCTTTTACTTGGCGCGTGATCATCTCCCGGATGCGCAGCTGCTGCAATACCTGGAGGTCATGCGCGGGGCGGGCCGCGACGACTACCCGGTGGCGGCAATGTGGAATGCGCTGATCGCCGGGGTGGTCTTCCAGCACCCCTCGGTGGAAGCGCTGCTGCGCGAACTGGGGCGCAACCCCGCGTTGCTGCAGGCGTGCGGCTTTGCGGTCTTGCCGATCCAACACAAGCCGGTGACACGGTTGGTACGCGATGCGGCAACCGGGCGCATGCAGGCGGTGCGCGAGGCGCCGGCAGAGCCACGTTCCGCGGTGCCCACCAGCTGGAGCTTCTCGCGTTTCCTGGCCAACGTCATCGAATTGGAGGAGACGTTGGGGATGGTGACGGGGATGATCGTGTCCCTACGCGAGCAGCTGATGGCGGCGTTGCCGGATTTCGGCTGTCATCTCGGCTACGACGGCAAGGCCATCGAGAGCCACAGTACCGGGCGGGTCAGTCGCCGCACCGGGGCGACCTCCGATCCGGATGCCGATTGGGGCAAGCACGAGAGCGGCGGGATCGATGCGCGCACCGGCAAGGCCTGGAACAAGGTCAAGAGCTGGTTCGGCTACGGTCTGCACCTGATCGCCGACACCCGCTACGAGATCCCCGTGGCGATGCACCTCACCCCGGCCTCCCACGCCGAGCAGCCCGAACTGCGGGCGATGATCAAGGAGCTGTTCGCCGAGACCCCCGCGTTGGCGCAGCGCTGCGGCGACTTCAGCGCCGATCGCGGTCTGGACAGCGCCGAGACCAAGGCGCTGCTGTGGGATGAGTACGCCATCCGCCCCTTGATCGACACCCGCGAGCTGTGGCGCGAGGAGAAGCAACACCCCGACGACGATCCGTCCAAGCCGATCACGCGCCCGCTCTTCCCCGAGCGGGTCGACACCATCGTGCATACCGAAAAGGGCAGTGTTCACTGCATCTGCCCGCACACCGGCACGCAGCGCGACCTGGCCTTCCAAGGCTTCGAGGCCGATCGCAACGCCCTGAAATACCGCTGCCCGGCGGGCGCTTACGGACTGGACTGCCAAGGCCGTGATGCCTGTCATCAAGCCGGCGGCGTCTCACCCGGCGACTACGGGCGCATCGTGCGGATCAGCCTCGACGAGCACGATCGGCGCATCTTCGTGCCCACGCCCCACGGCAGTCCGAGTTGGCGGCGCGGCTACAACCGGCGCAGCGCCCTGGAGCGCATCAACAACCGCATCGACAACAGCTTCGGTTTCGAGCGGCACTTCATTCGGGGGCGGGCGAAGATGACCACCCGTGTCGGCTTGGCCCTGGCAGTCATGATGGCGATGGCCTTGGGGCATGTCCGGCAGGGGCGTCTCGAACAGATGCGCTCGTTGGTGCAACCGATCCCCGCTACCGGCTAGCCGATCCTTCCCCGCTCCTCCCGGTCAGGCCGCCGATGCGTCGCCTGCGGGCGCAGCTGTCCGTCGTCCGGTGTTGCTGCGAGTGAGTCTTGTTTAGAGGCATCGGCGCGCCGCCGTGCGTCTGCGAGGGCGTACAAAACCCGGTACGCCGGCCAGCTCAATCGTCGACGATACTCGACGAGTCCGGGAAAAACGCTGCAGCGCAAATGGCTCGGGATGGCTAACCGGTTGACACCAACGGTCCTCCTCCCTATACTGCTCGGTCTCAGCTAGACGGCTCCGCGCCGTCTAGCCTCTTTTTTTCTAGGTCTGGTTCCTTGGTCTGGGCATCCATCCGCCCGGTCCCCGAGTCGATCGATCGCATACGTGCGGCTGTGCCGTCTTATCCAGTCGGCCCGCGGTCGCGCAAGAGTGATTTTACGCTTGTGTTTTCGGCGCCGTTGCGCCTTTGGAGACTGATTGCATGGCAACGATCAACCAACTCGTGCGCAAGCCCCGCAAGCGTGTCGTGGCGAAGAGCACCGTCCCTGCGCTCGAAGCCTGTCCTCAGCGGCGCGGCGTTTGTACGCGGGTTTACACCACGACCCCGAAGAAGCCGAACTCCGCTCTGCGCAAGGTTGCTCGCGTTCGGTTGACCAATGGCTACGAGGTTGCCTCCTACATTGGTGGTGAAGGCCACAACCTCCAAGAGCACTCGGTCGTGCTGATTCGCGGCGGACGTGTCAAGGATCTTCCCGGTGTGCGCTATCACACGGTGCGCGGCACGCTGGACACCTCGGGTGTCGAGAAGCGGCGTCAGGGTCGTTCCAAGTACGGCGCCAAGCGTCCCAAGAAGTGATCCGGTCACCGGACCGGTCAGCCCAATTGAGTGAAATCGGAGTCTAAAACAACATGCCGAGAAGACGCGTTGCCGCCCGTCGCCAGATCCTTCCCGATCCGAAGCACGGAAGCGAGCTCCTGACCAAGTTCATCAACATGATGATGGAAGACGGGAAGAAGTCCGTCGCCGAGCGCATCATTTATACGGCGCTCGATCAGGTGACCGAGAAGAAGGGCGGGCGTCCGGTCGAGCTGCTCGAGCAGGCGATGGACAACGTGCGCCCGGCGGTCGAGGTCAAGTCGCGGCGTGTCGGCGGCGCGACCTATCAGGTCCCGGTCGAAGTGCGCTCGACGCGGCGCAACTCGCTGGCGATGCGCTGGATCATCGACGCGGCACGCAAGCGTTCCGAGAAGTCGATGGCGTTGCGTTTGGCCGGCGAGCTGATGGACGCAGCGGATTCTCGCGGTTCCGCCGTGAAGAAGAAAGAAGATACGCATCGGATGGCCGAAGCAAACAAGGCCTTCTCGCATTACCGCTGGTAACAGCGGGGACCGAGTTTCATTCAATCAGGGCGGATACAGTCGTGGCACGTAGCACCCCAATCGAGCGGTATCGCAATCTCGGCATCATGGCACACATCGATGCCGGGAAGACAACGACCACCGAGCGCGTTCTTTTCTATACGGGTGTTTCGCACAAGTTGGGCGAAGTGCACGACGGCGCCGCCACCATGGATTGGATGGAGCAGGAGCAGGAGCGCGGAATCACCATTACCTCCGCTGCGACGACCTGTTTCTGGAAGGGAATGAGCCGGGAGCGTCCCGAGCATCGAATCAATATTATCGATACGCCCGGACACGTCGATTTCACGATCGAGGTGGAGCGTTCGCTACGCGTGCTCGACGGTGCCTGTGCGGTGTTCTGCGCCGTAGGCGGTGTCGAGCCCCAGTCGGAAACCGTCTGGCGTCAAGCCGATAAGTACGGCGTGCCGCGTATCGCGTTCGTGAACAAGATGGACCGCATGGGCGCGAATTTCTTTCGCGTCGTGCAGCAGGTCAAGGACCGTCTCGGCGGCAATGCCGTACCGATTCAGGTGCCGATCGGTGCCGAAGAAGACTTCAAGGGCGTTGTCGATCTTGTCCAGATGAAGGCCGTCTACTGGGACGAAGCGTCCCGCGGCATGGAATACGAGCTCCGCGACATCCCGGAGGAACTTCGGGATCTCTGCGAGGAGTGGCGCGAGCACATGGTCGAGGCGGCAGCCGAGGCCAACGAAGAGTTGATGGAGAAGTATCTCGAAGGTCAAGCGCTGACCGAGGCCGAGATTATGGCCGGTCTGCGTGCCCGCACGCTGAAGAGCGAAGTCGTCCCCATGATGTGCGGCTCGGCCTTCAAGAACAAGGGTGTGCAGGCGATGCTGGATGCGGTTCTCGACTACATGCCGTCGCCTGTCGACGTGCCGGCCATCAAGGGCATCCTCGACGACAAGGACGAGTCCGAAGGCGAGCGTCCCGCATCGGACGATGCGCCCTTTGCGGCACTTGCGTTCAAGATCGCAACGGACCCCTTCGTCGGTACGCTGACTTTTTTCCGTGCCTATTCAGGTGTGCTCAAGTCCGGGGATACGATCTACAACCCGGTCAAGCACAAGAAGGAGCGCATCGGCCGTATCCTGCAGATGCACGCCAACGAACGTCACGAGATCAAGGAGGTCCACGCCGGCGACATCGCCGCGGCGGTCGGCCTGAAGGATGTGACCACGGGCGACACCCTGTGCGATCTCAACAAGGTGATTACGCTCGAGCGTATGGAGTTCCCGGAGCCGGTCATCTCGGTTGCGGTGGAGCCCAAGACGAAGAGCGACCAGGAGAAGATGGGCGTCGCGCTCTCGAAGCTGGCGCAGGAGGATCCGTCCTTCCGCGTGCACACCGACGAAGAGTCCGGCCAGACCATTATCTCCGGGATGGGCGAGCTGCATCTGGAGATCATCGTCGATCGGATGCGTCGCGAGTTCAAGGTCGAGGCCAACGTCGGTGCGCCGCAGGTCAGCTACCGCGAGACGATCCGCAAGAGCGTCGAGCAGGAGACCAAGTTCGCACGCCAGTCCGGCGGTCGCGGTCAGTACGGTCATGTTTATCTCCGAATCGAGCCGCAAGAGGCGGGTGTCGGATACGAGTTCGTCAATGCGATTGTTGGCGGCACGGTTCCGAAGGAATACATCCCGGCGGTCGACAAGGGCATTCAGGAGGCCATGAAGAACGGGATTCTGGCTGGCTTTCCGATGGTCGACATCAAGGTCACGCTCTACGACGGCTCCTACCATGAAGTCGACTCGAGTGAAATGGCCTTCAAGATTGCCGGCTCGATGGGCATCAAGGAAGGGGCGGCCAAGGCGAAGCCTGTGTTGCTCGAGCCCATCATGAAGGTCGAGGTCGTGACGCCCGAAGAGAACATGGGCGATGTCATGGGCGACCTGAATAGTCGTCGCGGCATGATCCAGGGGATGGACGATGCGCCATCCGGAAAGATCATCCGTGCAGAGGTCCCCTTGTCCGAGATGTTCGGCTATGCGACGGACCTCCGGTCGGCCACCCAAGGGCGGGCGACCTACAGCATGGAGTTCTGTAAGTACAACGAAGTGCCCGCCAGCATTGCCGAAGCGGTCTCCAAGAAACAGTAACGAGCGACAGGGGTAGAGTGGGATGTCCAAAGCAAAATTCGAGCGCAGCAAGCCACACGTGAACGTCGGCACGATCGGCCACGTCGACCACGGCAAGACGACCTTGACGGCGGCGATCACGACGCACCAGGCGAAGAAATTCGGCGGTGAGGCGCGCGCCTACGATCAGATCGACAACGCCCCCGAGGAGCGCGAGCGCGGC
>NZ_DATITZ010000052.1:0-16151 GCF_035467215.1 Thiocapsa sp.
ACGGTCGTGCCTTTGCTACACGCTTCTTTCAGCTTGCCCTCACGGCGTCCACCTTGCGCTTCGCTACGGTTGTCGTCACTCTCTCCGGCGACCTCTTTGCAGATCGCAAGTCTTGGCCCATGCCGGGCACACTAGGGGCGACTTCAGTCGCCCACAGCCGCCCACAGGGCCGAAAGGTCTGTGCGGTCGGGATGCCGATTCTCGGAAATCACCGTGTTTCCGAACTGTTCCACGGGGCGTCATAGGATCCCGCCGAGAAGAGTGCGGTTTCAGGCAGGATCGGTCGCCGTTTCTGGCAAGATACTGATCGGAAAGCGCCTCCTCGCCGGTCACCGACCTGGAGTCATCGCTCCCCGCGGACCCGTCCGCGCAGGACAGGGCCGTCGCGACGGCGGACATCTCCTGCGGGGCTTCGGGCGGCGGTTCGCCGAGGGCCTCCTGGTCCGAGGCTTGGTCCGAAGGCAGCTCCTGAGCGACACGCGTCGCCGCGATCTCCTGACGATCCCGCTGCTCGAGCTGATCGAAGACACGCTGCGACTTGCTGTGCGCGTGCTCCTCTTCCTCGCGCAGGAACTCTTCGAGCTTGTAGGTCTGAACCGCGAAGACGTTCAGATCCGCGTCGAACCCCTCGACCACCGCATCGACGATCTCGCGGACCTTGTCGACCAAGCGGGGCTCGTCCTTCTCGTTGCGCCCGATCCCGGAGCTCGCGACCACGTCGAGCAACCGACGGGCGGGGTGCCTGCGATCGGAGAAGAAGGACTTGTCGACCAGCGCGACCTTGAGCACCGGAATCTGCCGAAGATCCGTGAAGCCTCGCTGGAGCCCGTTCAATGCCTCGATCAGCTGGGCGAGGCCGAGCGCAGGGGTTTCCTGATTGCCCGTGATCGAGCCGCCCTTGAGTGCACCGGTGGTTGTCGTCGTCCGCGACACACGACCGCGACTCGCGGTCTGGATCGCTCGGGCCAGCTGGCCGAAGACGTCGTCGTTCGCAAGGCGCGGAAGGCGCTCGAATTCCACCCGCGTTTCGGCCCGGGCACCCGGCTCGGCAAGTCTCTGCTCCTCTTGCTCGGTCAATCCCGGATCCTCGGAAGGCTCGAAACCGGCCCACCCCGACATCCCGCCGACACTGCCCCTGGGCTGATCGAGCGTCTCGCTGCGCGGAGCCGACAGGGGGCCCGCAAGCGGGATGGTCGGGAGCACGCCGGACTGAACGAGAAAACGGTTCAGATCGGCGTATACGCCGGGAAGCTCGACCGAGGTCTGACGCTCGAAGTCGTCGGTATCCACGAGACGCAGCTCGTCGGTCTCGTGCATCACCGTCGCCGTCTCCTTGGACTGCAGTGCCGTGACGCTCGCGTCGAAACAGGCGACATAGGCACTGCGGAACTGCTGCAGGAGCTGTTGGCCGCGGTTGTCGAGGAAACCCGTCGCCGAGAAATAGAGCTGCTGTTGCTCCATGCTGGTGGCACGGTCGGCCATACCCAGAAAATCCTCGCTCGCGCCGCCGAGATGCTGGGCGGAAACGGTCGTAAGACCGCGCGCGAGACGATCGCGACAACAGCTCAGCAGAGCAGCCGTATCCGTCGGCGTCAGCCCGCCGACGACGTCGGGCGCGTCGAGCGGATGAGCCGAGGATGTGGTGGAGATGTCGGCCATGGACGGAGGTCTCGAATGTTCAGCCGCACCGTCGCGGCATCGGAGGCATCCTGTGCCGCCATCGACCCCCGAGGTGCCGTGAGCTCGGCACTATGGCGGCAGCAAAGCCTCCAGCACTGTGCGGGGTCGATCTGACGGTAAGTATAGGGCAGGGGCGAAGCCGTCGTCGCAAACGGCCGTCCGGATCATGGCTTACTCCACGGTGACCGATTTCGCGAGGTTCCGCGGCTGATCCACATCGGTCCCCTTCAGGACGGCCACATGATAGGCGAGCAGTTGCAAGGGGATGGTGAAGATGATGGGGTCGATCAGATCGTCGGTCTCGGGGAGACGGATGACGGTGACGCCTTCCTCTTCGACCATGGGGACATGCAGATCGGCGAAGACGTAGAGCTGTCCACCGCGAGCGCGGACCTCTTCGAGATTGGATTTGAGCTTTTCGAGCAAGGCATTGTTGGGCGCGACGGCGACCACGGGCATCTGCTCGTCGATCAGGGCAAGGGGTCCGTGCTTGAGCTCGCCCGCCGGGTATGCCTCGGCATGGATGTATGAGATCTCCTTGAGCTTCAGCGCGCCTTCCATGGCGATCGGGTATTGCTCGCCGCGTCCGAGGAAGAGCGTGTGCTGCTTATCGACGAAGACCTCGGCAAGGCCGGCGATCCGGTCGTCGAGATCCAGCACGGCCTCGACCTTGCCCGGGAGCGCCCGCAGCAGCGCGACCACATGGGCCTCGGCGGCCTCGCCCAGCGCGTTTTCGTGGCCGAGCGCCACGGTCATCAGCAACAAGGCAACCAGTTGAGTCGTGAACGCCTTGGTGGAGGCGACACCGATCTCGGGGCCGGCATGGGTGAGCAGCACTAGGTCCGATTCGCGCACCAGGGAGCTTTCGGGGACATTGCAGATGGCCAGCGTTGCCGCATAGCCGGAGGACTTCGCCAGGCGCAGCGCCGCGAGTGTATCGGCCGTCTCGCCGGATTGCGACAGGGTGACGAACAGGGCGTCGGCCGGCACCACCTGCTTGCGATAGCGGTATTCGCTGGCGACCTCGACGGTGCAGGGTAGGCGGGCGAGGGCCTCGATCCAATAGCGCGCGACCAGCGCGGCATGGAAGCTGGTCCCGCAGGCGACCAGGGTGACCGCCTTGACCCGAGCGAAGATCTCCGGGGCCAGATTGCCGAAGCTCTCGGGCAGGACGCGCATGCCAACCAAGCGACCTTCGAGCGTGTCGGCAATCGCACGCGGCTGCTCGAAGATCTCCTTGAGCATGAAATGGCGATACTCGCCGCGCTCGGCGGCGTCGGGCGAGACCATGGAGGTCTTCACCGGCCTTACGACCAGGTTGCCGTCGCAATCCCAGATGCGGACCGTGTCGCGCGTCAGCTCGGCGATGTCGCCCTCCTCGAGGAAGATGAAGCGATGAGTCACGGGCAACAGGGCGAAGACATCGGAAGCGATGAAGTGCTCACCGAATCCGACCCCGATGACCAGCGGACTGCCTTGGCGTGCAGCGACGAGATGCTCGGGATCCTGCGCATCGATCACGCCGAGGGCATAGGCGCCGCGCAGGCGTGTCGTCGCCAGACGCACGGCGTCGAGCAGGGTATGGCCGGCCTCGAGCTCGTTGAAAACGGCGTGAACGACGACCTCGGTATCGGTTTCGGACGTGAAGCGGTGACCGGCGGCGATCTGCTCGCGACGCAGCTCTTCGTGATTCTCGATGATCCCGTTGTGCACGACCACGCAGCGGTCGCGACAGACATGCGGGTGGGCGTTGCGGGTCGCAGGCTCGCCGTGGGTCGCCCAACGCGTGTGGGCGATGCCCAGCGTGCCGGGCAAGGGCCGCTCGGCGACCGCCTCGGCCAGGCGCGCGACCTTACCGAGGGTGCGGGCGCGATTCAGACGGCAGGGTGCCTCAAGGACCGCGATGCCGGCAGAGTCGTAACCCCGATATTCGAGACGCCTCAACCCTTCCAGCAGGATGGCCGAGACCGGACGTTGGGCGATCGCACCGACGATACCGCACATGACTTAATCCCTCGTGTGTCTTCTACCGAGCGCCCCGAGACGCCGAGATCCAAACCGACCCGATCAGGAGACCGGGCGTTTCCGTGGACGTGTCCATCCCGGAATCGTCCTCTGCTGGGCGCGCGTCAGCGTGAGTTGGTCCGCCGGGGTGTCGCGCGCAATCACTGAACCGGCGCCGATGTTCGCGCCGGCGCCGACCCGCACGGGGGCGACCAGTGCAGTGTTTGAGCCGATAAAGGCACCGTCTTCGATCTGCGTGACCGACTTGTTCGCGCCGTCGTAGTTGCAGGTGATGGTTCCCGCGCCGACGTTCACACCGGCGCCGATCTCGGCGTCGCCCAGATAGCTCAGGTGGTTGGCCTTGCTCCCGGCCCCGAGACTCGTCTTTTTGATCTCGACGAAGTTGCCGACGTGGGTGTGATCGGCGAGTCGGGTGTCGGGACGCAGTCGCGCGAAGGGACCGATCCGCGCGTGGGCCCCGACCGAGGCGCCTTCGATCACTGAGTTGGCCAGGACGTGGGTGTCCGGGCCGATACTGCAGTCCTTGAGGAGACAGTTGGGGCCGATACGCGCGCCGCTCGAAAGCCGAACCACGCCCTCGAACACGCAATTGATGTCGATGCCGACGTCCGGCTCGGCATGCAGGACGCCGCGCAGATCGAAACGCGAGGGATCCGCCAAGGTGACGCCGGAGCGCATGAGGTCTTCCGCGGCATGGCGCTGATAGTCGCGCTCGAGCGCGGCGAGCTGAACCCGATCGTTGACGCCGGCGACCTCCGCGAGCCGTCCGGGCCGGGTGGATGCGACCGCGACACCCTCGGCCGCGGCGAGCGCGGTCACGTCGGTGAGATAGTACTCACCCTGAACATTGTCGTTGTCGATGCGGGCGAGCCAGCCGTCGAGTCTCGATCGGTCGGCGACCAGGATGCCTGTGTTGATCTCGGCGACGGCGCGCTGTTCCGACGTCGCGTCCTTTTCCTCGACGATTCCGATGATCCGGCCGCGGCGATCGCGCAGGATCCGTCCGTAACCGGCGGGATCCGGGACATCCGCAGTCAGGATCCCGAGATCGGTATCGGCCGCGGCTTGGAGCAAACGCGTCAAGGTCTCGGACGAGATGAGCGGAACGTCGCCGTAGAGGATCAAGACGCGGTCCATGTCCGCGACCTGCGGCATGGCCTGGATGACGGCGTGTCCGGTGCCCAGTTGCTCGGCCTGCTCGACCCAGAGGCATCCCGTATCGGCCAGCGCGGTGCGGACTTGATCGCCGCCGTGACCATAGAGGGTGACGATGCGCTCGGCACCGATCGCCTCGGCCGTGTCCAGGACATGGGCAAGCAAGGGCTTACCGGCCAAGGGATGGAGCACCTTCGGAAGGGCGGAGCGCATCCGCTTGCCGAGCCCCGCCGCCAAGATCACGACTCCAAGCCTCATCGCTTCGCCCTCCTCGAGCGCCGGGTCAGTGCAGACCGCCACCGGGGAGCATTCCACCCCCGCCGAGGTCGGCCGTCAACTCCGCATGTGTCGGGTCGCGGACCTCCTCGATCCGGACATGCACGCGCAGGGTCTTACCGGCGAGCGGATGGTTGCCGTCGACCGTGAGCTTGCCCCCCTCGATCCGGGTGACCTGGAACTGACGGGTCTCCCCGACCTCGTTCTCCATCTGTACCTCCGCGCCGACGAAGCGGAATTCGGGCGGCACGTTCTCCAAGGCGTCGGTAAAGGTCAGGTCGGGATCATACGGGCCGAAGCCCTGATCCGGACCCAGGACGAGCTCGACCTCGTCGCCGGCACGCCGCCCGTCGACGGCCGCGTCCATGCCGCCGATGAGCTCGGTCTGACCGCCGTGAATGTAGCTGACGGGGATGTCGGTCTGCTCGAGGATATTGCCCTGGCCGTCCTCGATTCGGTAGGTCAGCGCGACAAGCATGCCGGCACTGATAAGCTGTTCTGACATGATGGGGTTCGCCTCCGGGTCAGGATGGGCCGGCGGGGCTCCCCTTGCGGGTCGCCGATGCGGCGTGGCGAACAAGGGGAACAGGAAAAGAGCGAGGGATTGCCTCGTAAAAGGTACAGCCCGCTCGTGTCGGAGCGGGCCGCAGGACTCGTAAACTCAAGGAACGACCCGTACAGGTCAGCCCTTCATCTTGCGAAGCTTCTCGATCGCCCGCAACTGCGCAATCGCTTCGGCCAGCTCGGCTTGCGCCTTGGCGTATTCGAACTGAGCCGTGTGACCGGCAAGCGCCTCCTCGGCACGGCGTTTGGCGTCGAGCGCCGCGGCCTCGTCGAGGTCGCGCGCACGGATCGCGGTGTCGGCCAAGACGGTCACGACATGCGGCTGGACCTCGAGCATGCCGCCGGAGACATAAAAGTGCTCCTGCTCGCCTTGCTCGTTCTCGACCCGCACGTCACCCGGCTTCAGACGGCTAATGAAGGCGGTATGCCGGGGCGCGATACCGACCTCGCCCAGCTCGGCGGTCGCGTACACCATGGTCGCCTGACCCGAATGAATCGCCCCCTCGGCGCTTACGATATCGACGTGAATTGTCATCGCCATAGTGCACCCCTGTTGAACCGCGTCCTGTTGTCAAACACGACGTTCTCGCGGAGTCCGCCCGAAGCGGCTTCAATCGCGTCGTGCCGACGCGGTTCAAGAATAAAGAAACAAACTCCTAAAACGCGGCAGCTCCGACATCTTTGGAGAACTGCGCTGCCGGAACAAGGTCACGCACAGCGCATGCCGCACAGGCCGCGTTTTAGCCACCCATCTTCTCGGCCTTGGCGACCGCTTCTTCGATCCCGCCGACCATATAGAAGGCCTGCTCGGGCAGGTGATCGTAGTCGCCGTTCACGATGGCCTTGAAGTCTTTGATGGTGTCTTTGACGGACACGAACTTGCCCGGCGAGCCGGTGAAGACCTCGGCCACGAAGAAGGGCTGCGAGAGGAAGCGTTGGATCTTGCGTGCACGCGACACGGCGAGCTTGTCGTCGTCGGAGAGCTCGTCCATACCGAGGATGGCAATGATGTCCTTGAGCTCCTTGTAGCGCTGCAAGGTGCCCTGCACCGCACGCGCAGTCTGGTAGTGCTCCTGGCCGACCACGTTCGGGTCGAGGATTCGGCTGGTGGAGTCCAGCGGATCCACGGCCGGGTAGATGCCCAGCTCGGCGATCTGTCGGGACAACACGAGGGTCGCGTCCAGATGCGCAAAGGTGGTCGCCGGCGACGGGTCGGTCAAGTCGTCCGCGGGGACGTACACCGCCTGGAAGGAGGTGATGGAGCCGGTGCGCGTGGAGGTGATGCGTTCCTGCAGGGCGCCCATCTCGGAGGCCAGCGTCGGCTGGTAACCCACGGCGGAGGGCATGCGGCCCAAGAGCGCGGAGACCTCGGTTCCGGCCAGGGTGTAACGGTAGATGTTGTCGACGAAGAGCAGGACGTCGCGGCCTTCTTCGCGGAAGAACTCGGCCATGGTCAGACCGGTCAGCGCGACGCGGAGACGGTTGCCGGGCGGCTCGTTCATCTGGCCGTAGACCAGGGCCACCTTGTCGAGAACGTTCGACTCCTTCATCTCGTGATAGAAGTCGTTGCCCTCGCGGGTGCGCTCGCCGACGCCGGCGAACACCGAGAAGCCGGAGTGCTCGGCCGCGATGTTGCGGATCAGCTCCATCAGGGTCACGGTCTTGCCCACGCCGGCGCCGCCGAAGAGGCCGACCTTACCGCCTTTGGGGATGGGCATGATGAGGTCGATGACCTTGATGCCGGTCTCCAGGATCTCGGTGGAGGTCGCCTGGTCTTCGAACGGCGGTGCGGAACGATGGATCGACCAGCGCTCCTCGGACTCGACATCGCCCAACTCGTCGATGGGGTTGCCCAGCACGTCCATGATGCGCCCGAGCGTCTTCTGCCCGACCGGCACCTGGATCGGTGCGCCGGTGGCGATCGCCGGGATGCCGCGCTGCAGGCCATCGGTGGATCCCATGGCGATGGCGCGCACGACCCCGTCGCCGAGCTGCTGCTGAACCTCGAGGGTCAGGCCCGTCGACTCGATCTTGAGCGCTTCATACACCTTGGGTATCTCGCCGCGCGGGAACTGAACGTCCACGACGGCCCCGATGATCTCCACCACGTTACCAGAGCTCATAGTCTTTTCCTCTTATGCCTTCCGGCCAATAGCGATTCTGTTTGTGTCCGAGCGCTCGACGTCCGAGCGTTGGGCGCGAGCGACTTCGACGTATCGGGCGATCACACGGCGGCGGCGCCGCTCACGATCTCGGAGATCTCTTGGGTGATCGCGGCCTGTCGGGCCTTGTTGTAAACGAGCTGCAGCTCGCCGATCAGGTCGCCGGCATTGTCCGAGGCGGACTTCATCGCGACCATGCGCGAGGCTTGCTCGCAGGCGCCGTTCTCGACGACCGCTTGGTAGACGAGCGACTCGATATAACGGGTCAACAGGGCGTCCAGCACGGTGCGCGCATCGGGTTCGTAGATGTAGTCCCAGTGATAAGGCATCGCGGACTGCTCTTCGCCGACGATCGGCACCAGTTGCCGGATCATGGGACGCTGGGTCATGGTGTTGACGAATTCGTTGCTCGCGACATAGATGGCGTCGAGCTCCTTGGCCTCGAAGGCGTCCAGCATCACCTTCACGGGCCCGATCAGATCCTCGATGTGCGGCTTGTCGCCGAGGTTCGTGACCTGTGCCTTGACGTCCCCGCCGAAGCGCTTGAAGAAGCCCAATGCCTTGGATCCGATGGTGCAGAATGCAGGCTCGGCCCCGCCCGCGCGCTTCTCTTTGATGTCGATGACGAGGCGACGAAAGAGATTGCTGTTCAAACCACCGCATAGCCCGCGGTCGGAGGAGACCACGATATAGCCGACGCGCTTATGCGGGCGCTCCAGCGCCATGAACGAATGGCGGTACTCGGGCGTCGCCCGCGCCAAGTGGCTGATGACTTGGAGCATCTTCTCCGAATAGGGCTTGGACGCCGCCATGCGGTCCTGCGCCTTGCGCATCTTGGAAGCCGCCACCATCTGCATGGCGCCGGTGATCTTCTGCGTGCTTTTGATGCTCGCAATCTTCGTGCGAATTTCTTTGGCGCCTGCCATCTGTTAGCTCCCGGCCTCCGGCCCCGGCCTCCGGCGGAGGCGGCAGGGCGGTGAAGGTTCGATACTTGTCAAAATGCACCACGCCAGCCGACACGGTCCCGGAAGGACCGTGTCGGCTGATGGCTGGCGGCTGCCCTACCAGGTGTTGTTGGCCTTGAAGGCCTTGATGGCCTCGTGCATCGCGGTCTGGATCTCCGCGGTGTAGTCGCCGGTCGTGTCGATCTGCTCGATCAAGGCCGCCTGAGCGGACTTCATGTAGCTCTGCATCGCCTGCTCGAAGTCGACGATCTTCTTCACATCGACGTCGTCGAGATAGCCTTCGTTGGCTGCGAAGAGCGACACCGCCATCTGGCCGACACTCATCGGCGAGTACTGGAACTGTTTCATCAGCTCGGTGACGCGCTCGCCGCGCTGCAACTGCTTGCGGGTGGCCTCGTCGAGGTCGGAGGCGAACTGCGAGAAGGCTGCGAGCTCGCGATACTGAGCGAGCGCGAGACGGATACCGCCGCCGAGCTTCTTGATGATCTTCGTCTGGGCCGCACCGCCGACACGCGATACCGACAAACCGGCATTGATGGCGGGGCGAATACCGGCGTTGAAGAGATCGGTCTAGAGGAAGATCTGACCGTCGGTGATCGAGATCACGTTGGTCGGAACGAAGGCGGACACGTCGCCGGCCTGGGTCTCGATGATCGGCAGCGCGGTCAAGGAACCGGTCTTGCCTTTCACGGCACCGCCGGTGGCCTGCTCCACGTAGTTCGCGTTGACGCGCGCGGCGCGCTCGAGCAAACGGGAGTGCAGATAGAAGACGTCGCCGGGATAGGCTTCGCGGCCCGGAGGACGACGCAGCAACAGCGAGACCTGGCGATAGGCCCACGCCTGCTTGGTCAAATCATCGTAAACGATCAGGGCGTCCTCGCCCTTGTCGCGGAAATACTCGCCCATGGTGCAGCCGGCGTAGGGCGCGATGAACTGCATGGCGGCCGATTCGGCGGCTGCGGCGGCGACGATGATGGTGTGGTCCATCGCGCCGTGCTCTTCGAGCTTGCGCACCAGCGAGGCAATCGAGGAGTTCTTCTGCCCGATCGCGACGTAGATACACTTGACGCCGGTGCCTTTCTGGTTAATGATGGCATCGACGGCGACGGCGGTCTTACCGGTCTGGCGGTCGCCGATGATCAGCTCGCGCTGACCGCGGCCGACAGGAACCATGGCGTCGATCGCCTTCAGACCGGTCTGAACCGGCTCGTCGACCGACTGACGGGCGATAACGCCTGGGGCCACCTTCTCGATGGGGGAGGTGCCGGATGCCTGAATCGGGCCTTTTCCGTCGATCGGGTTGCCCAGCGCATCCACGACGCGCCCCAGCAGCCCTTCGCCGACCGGCACCTCGAGGACGCGCCCGGTGCAGCGGACCCAATCGCCTTCGGACAGGTGGGTGTACTCGCCCAAGACCACCGCGCCGACCGAGTCGCGCTCGAGGTTCAGCGCAAGCCCGAAGGCGTCGCCGGGGAACTCCAGCATCTCGTAGTACTTGGCGTCTGAGAGACCGTGCACGCGCACGATACCGTCGGTCAAGCTGACGATGGTGCCTTCGGTCCGCGCCTCGGTCTTGAGATCGAGCTTCTCGATCTTTTGTTTGATGAGATCGCTGATCTCGGAAGGATTCAGTTGCATGGCGGTGTCCCGTTCAGAATTGCAATGCGTGAGCCAGTTGCTTGAGCTTGCCGCGGACCGAGTCGTCGATGACGAGGTCCCCGGCGCGAATCTCGATCCCGCCGATCAGGGCGCTGTCGGTCTCGACGGTGACCTCGACCTGCCCGCCGAAGCGTTTCGCAAGCGCGGCGGAAACCGCCGCCTGCTCGGACTCGCTCACGTCGAATGCGCTGCGAATCAACACGTGACGGACGCCTTGGTCGGCCGTGCGGCTCGCCTCGAACAGGCGTGCGATCTCGGGCAATGCCGCAAGCCTGGCGTTCTCGGTCAGCAACCCCAGGAGATTGGATGCCTCGGGCGGGAGATCATCGCCGCAGACCTCGAGGATGATGTCGCGGATGCGCTCGCGGGGCACGTTCGGGTTGGCGATCTGCTCGGCCATCTGGGGATCACCCACGACGGCCGAGAGCATCTCGAGAGCTTGCGACCAGGCGTCCAACTGACCGACCTCTTTCGCGCGCTCGAACACGGCCTCTGCGTAGGGCCGCGCGATGGTGGTGATGTCTCCGGCCATGGGTGGTCCCTAAAGCTGCTTGGCGAACGATTCGACGAGGCCCTTGTGCGCCTTGATGTCGATCTCCTTGTGGAGGATCTTCTCGGCGGCGGCGACGGCAAGTGTCGCGACCCGCTCGCGAAGCTCTTCGCGGGCACGGTTGGTTTCCCGGTCGATCTCGGCCTGGGCGGCAGCGACCACTCGGCCGCTTTCGCTGCGAGCGTCCGCCTTGGCCTCCTCGACGATCTCGGTGGCCCGCTTCTGAGCCTGCGCCACGATATCGGCGGCGGCGGCCTTCGCGTCCTTGATGAGGACAAGGGCACGCTGCTCGCCGAGCGCCTTCTCTTGATGGCCGCGCTCGGCCGCGGCGAGGCCCTCGGCGATCTTGGCCTTGCGCTCGGCCAGGGCCGAGACGATCGGCGGCCAGATAAACTTCATACAGAACCCGACGAACACCGCGAAGGCGATCATCTGGGCGAAGAGGGTCAGATTGATATTCATAGCGTTGCCTCGTGCCTATGCCTCATACCGCGTCCGGGAACAGGGCCAAGCGCCTCGACCCCGGCGGAAGTGGGATGGGTGTCAGGCAGCGAACATCACGAACAGACCCATGGCGATCGCGATGACGGGCAGCGCGTCGACCAGACCCATGACGATGAAGAACTGGGTGCGGAGCATCGGGATCAGCTCGGGCTGACGGGCGGCGCCTTCGAGAAAGCGCCCGCCCAAGATACCGATACCGACGCCGGCGCCGACCGCGCCGAGACCCAGCATCAAGCCTGCACCGATGAACTTGATGACGTCGGCGAACAGGTTAGCGACTTCGAGTTCCATGATTCTCTCCAGTAATTGACGGTGTTAAAGCAGGAAAAACGGGTTAGTGATGCTCCTGGTGGGCCATGTCGAGATAGACGATGGTCAACACCATGAAGATGAATGCCTGTAGCGTGATGATGAGGATATGGAACACGGCCCAGACGAACTGCAGCATCCCGCCGGTGATGTTCAACACCATACTGCTGCCGTAGAGCAGCGCGATCAGGATGAAGATCATTTCGCCCGCATACATGTTGCCGAACAGACGCAGTGCCAGCGAAAGCGGCTTCGAGAGGAGACTGATGCCTTCGAGCAGGAGGTTGGCAGGCAGGCCCCACTTGCCGAACGGCTGCATCGTCAGCTCGGCGGCGAAGCCCCCGATGCCCTTCATCTTGACGCTGTAATAGAGCACGAGACCGAACACCACCAAGGCCATCCCGAAGGTGGCATTCGGATCCGTCGTCGGCACGACGCGCAGGAAGACATGATGCGGATCGGCACCGAACAACGACATGAGCTGCCCGAAGAGATGCGGAATCAGATCGACCGGAATCAGGTCCATCAGGTTCATCAAGAAGACCCAGGCGAAGATCGTCAGGGCCAGAGGCCCGACCAGCGGGTTCTTCGCGGTGAAGGAGCCTCGGACGTTCTCTTCGACGAAGTCGACGATCCACTCGACGAAATTCTGCGCCCCGCTCGGCACGCCCGCGGTCATCTGCTCGGCGACACGCCGGAAGAACCAGATAAAGAGGTATCCGAGGAGGATCGAGAAGAACATGGTGTCGACGTTGATCGCCCAGAATCCCATCTCGGCAGCCTCGGCACTGGAATGCGCGAAACCGAAACCATGCTCGGGATGAACGCCGAGCGTCAGGTTGGTGAGATGGTGCTGGATATAAGCCTGGGAGGTGAGCGTTTCGGAAGCAGCCATCGATCGTCTCTCACTTCGTGGTTCGTTCGGGCGTTTGAGCCGCAATCAGGGTCGGGATGACCTGGACCGCGAGATAGGCGCCAAGCAACACCGGGAGGTTAAGGTCGTCCAGGGTCACGAAGGCGATCGTGAACAAGCCTAGAATCAATACGATCTTCAGGATCTCGGCACCGTAAATGCGCATCACCAAGCGCGCGGGCTCCCGGGCGCGATAACCGCGAAAGACCAGGGCCGCGAACAAGGCATTGGCCACCAGGCAAGATCCGGCCCCGACAAGGACCGAGACGGCCACCGAGACGCCGAACGGGAGGGCGAAAACCACCGAGGCCAAGCCAAGGAGACTCTGGAGTTTCAGGACTCTTTTGGCCTGGAGCGTGTCCGGCTGATGCATCAGATCGTCATAGTTTGGTTGAGCACACCGCTCACCGGCGCGCAGTATAAGGGGTCGCGCATATAGGGTCAACGCGATGTCGGCGTTCCGGCAGCGGCCGGAAACGATCCTTATGATTGGGGAAAACAATAGACCCGGCGGCCGACTCCGGTCTGCAGGCACCTCGGGGGATCGATTCACTTGATGTGGGCCAGAATCCCGTCGAGCTCATCGAGACTGTTGTAGGCGATCACCAATTTTCCGGCACCGCGATTGCCTTGCTGGATCTGGACCCGTGCGCCGAGCTTGTCGGTCAGGTCGGTCTGAAGCCTGCGGATGTTCGGATCGAGATCGGGCTTGTGCTCCGAGGCGCCGAGCCCCTCGCCGGACTGCTGGATCCGGCGCACCAGGCGCTCGGTCTCGCGCACCGAGAGTCCGCCCCTGACAACCTGAGCCGCGGTCATGCTCTGGTCGTGCCCCCGCAGGCCGAGCAGGGCGCGGGCATGGCCCATCTCCAGCAGGCCCTTCTCCAGAAAGTCGCGGACGTCCGGATTGAGATCCAGCAGACGCAGCAGGTTGGTCACCATCGAGCGCGACTTGCCCAGCGCATCGGCGATCTGCTGGTGGGTCAGGTTGAACTCTTTGAGCAGGCGCTCGAGCGCCCCGGCCTCTTCGAGCGGATTGAGATCGGCGCGCTGGATGTTCTCGATCAGTCCAATCGCCAGCGCCGCCTGCTCGTCGACCTCCCGCACCACGACCGGGATCTCGGCGAGGCCGGCCTGTTGACAGGCCCGCCAACGCCGCTCCCCCGCGATGATCTCGTAGGACTCGCCGGCCAAGGGGCGAACAACGATCGGCTGGATGACGCCTTGGGCGAGGATCGAATCGGAGAGCTCGCGCAAGGCATCCGGGTCGAAGTCGTGGCGGGGTTGGTAGCGTCCGGGTCGGATGCACTCCACGGGCAGGCGGGTGATCCGCTCGCTCCCCTGCTCGCCGAGCATGGGGGCGGACGACGCGTCCTCCGGGCTCGACACCGCGACCATCGGCGCACGGGCGGCGCCGAGCAGGGCATCGAGCCCGCGCCCCAGCCCCTTCTTCTTCGGCGGTGATTTCTGCTCGCTATCCATGGTCACCCACCTCAGGCCGCGGACTTGCGCGTCTCGCGACGACGCAGAAGCTCGCTGGCGAGCGCAAGATAGGCCACCGCACCCTTGGACGCGGGGTCGTAAAGCAGGGCGGGCAGACCGTGACTCGGTGCCTCCGCCAGTCGCACGTTGCGCGGGATGATGGTGCGATAGACCTGATCCTTGAAATGGGTGACGAGCTGGGTCGAGACCTGATTAGCGAGGTTGTTGCGCGGGTCGTGCATGGTGCGCAGGATCCCCTCCACCCGCAGCTCCGGGTTACGGTTGGCGCGGATCTGCTCGATGGTGTCCATCAGGGCGGAAAGACCCTCCAGCGCGTAATACTCGCATTGGATCGGGATCAGGACGCCCCCGGCCGCGACCAGCGCGTTGACCGTGAGCATGTTGAGCGATGGCGGACAGTCGACGATCACCAGCTCGTAGTCGGCGACCGCATCGGCCAGGACCTTCGCGAAGCGCCGCTCGCGGTCCGGCGAGCCGAGCAGCCCGACCTCGGCCGCGGTCAGATCGCCGTTGGCCGGCAGCAGATCGAAACCCGGCGAGGGATCCTCGACACGGCACAGACAATCGGCGAGCGCGACGTCGCCGAGCAGCAGATCGCAGGTCGAGTTGGCGAGATTGTGCTTGTCGACCCCGCAGCCCATGGTGGCGTTGCCCTGCGGGTCGAGGTCGACCAGCAGGACGCGCCGCTTGAGCGAGGCCAGCGAGGCCGCCAGATTGACCGCGGTCGTGGTCTTGCCGACGCCACCCTTCTGGTTGGCAATGGCGATGATGTTGACCATAGGGGACTCAGTCACTCCGAAGCTCGATCAGGTGGCGCTCGACGTCGAGGAAGGGGATACGCAACGGGTGGACGGATACGGACCCGTCCGACAGGTCTTGCATGCGTGCGACGTCGCCGAGGTCGCGCCCCTTCATCAAGAGCAATCGGCCCGGACGCGCCAGCAGATCCCGGTAAGCGGCACCGAGCAGATCGGTAGCCGCGACGGCACGACTCACTATGGTACTGAAGTTTCGCCCCGGCCGGTATGTCTCCATCCGAGCATGGACCGTCTCGACATTGTCGAGCCGCAGCTCAAGGACCGCCTGGCGAACGAATCGCAGCTTCTTCTGATTGCTGTCGAGCAGCCAAAAGCGCCGTTGCGGCTCGACAATCGCCAGCGGCAAGCCGGGCAGACCGGCGCCCGTGCCGAGGTCCAGGACGCTCTCGCCGAACAGAAATGGCCGAACGGCGAGGCTGTCGAGCAGATGCCTGGAGACCATCTCGACGGGATCGCGCACCGCGGTCAGGTTGTAGGCCCGGTTCCAGCGCGCCAAGAGAGCGATGAGATGCAGCAGGCGGTCATGCGCCGAGCCGTCCAATGCGAGACCCAGCTGCGTTGCGCCTCGGGACAGTCGGTCGGACAGGTCCGAGACCGATGCACCTTCGACGGCGGCGAGGGTCGCGGTCGTCATCAGGCGCAGCGCCGCTTGAGGTAGATCAGCAGGAGCGACACGGCCGCCGGGGTCACGCCGGGGATGCGTGCGGCCTGACCGAGTGTGTGCGGTCGCACCCGATTGAGCTTTTCGCGCACCTCGGTCGACAGACCCCGCACTTGATCGAAGTCGAAATCCTCGGGCAGCGCTCGGGCGTCCTGATCGCGATGGCGGTCGATCTCATCACGTTGGCGCTCGATGTAACCCTGATAGCGTGCCTGGATCTCGAGCTGCTCGGTGACCTCGGCGGACAGAGGCTCGGGCGGATCGCCGGCAAGGGCCGCGACCCCGGCATAGCCGACGTTCGGGCGGGCGAGCAGCTCGGAGGCGCGCACCTCGCGCCGCAGCGGCTCGCCGAGGATGCGCTCGGCGAGCGCCTGATCGACCCGCTCGGGACGCACGAAGGTCTCGCGCAG
>NZ_DATITZ010000053.1:0-3650 GCF_035467215.1 Thiocapsa sp.
ACACCGGGTCCTGCGCAACGACTCCGGGCGTGTCCGCAGCACCTGTGTGTGCCAAAGGTCTGTCGACACGCGACGGGACCGTCTCCGAGCACCCGCAAGGCAGAGCGCCGGTCGATGTCCGGCCGGCGTGATCGGTCATCCGGGCGGCACTTACGGCGGCGCGGTAGGAACGGCTTCGGTCGCTCAGGAGCACCTGTGTTCTGCACCAGGGCAGGCGGCGATAGAGGCCGATCTCGTCGATCCCGAGGAAGGGATACTTGATGATGTCGAAATAGGGTGAGTAGTCGAAGTCGCGCGGCGTGAAGAGACGCGTGTTGCGCTTGAAGAAACGCAGGCTGCCGTCGGCGCTCCGATCGATGAAGGGCAGGATCGGAAAATCGACCGCGGCGAAGGACTCGGCGATCAATCCGGCGCAGACCGTGCGGGTCACGCCGCCCGCATTGACCTGGAAAAGACTTGAGCGCCAGCGCCGCGGCACGATGCCCCAAGGCAGGAAGAAACGAGCGAGATCAAGCAACTGGCGCACATCGTAGTCGCTGCCAAGCCGACGGATGGCGTACCCAATCACCTGCTGCGCGTCCCCCCTGGAGAGACCGTGCGGCCGACAGATCCGCAGATGATCGGTGGCGTAGCGAGTCAGCGGGGAGATGCGGGTGCCTTGGCCGATCACGGCTTCGAGCAGCAGTTGCTCGCTGTGGTCGCGCTGATAGTGCTGCACGACGAGGTTGCGCAAGGTGCGGTCTTCGATGTCGTGCAGGCGCCCGAGGTAGAGTGCGGCATGGGTCCAGGCGCTTTGGGTGATCAGCTTGATGATGCCGCCGACCCGGGTGCGTCCCTCGACCAAGACCACATCGCCGGGTTGAAGCTCTTCGCTCAGTCGCTTGAAATCGCACAAGGGAACCTCGTGCGGCTCACCTTCCTTGGTCAGCCAGCCGATCATCCATCCCCGGATGGGGGCGCGGAGTCGTGTCATGGCGGTTTACCCGACAAGCGAGCTAAGTTAATGACTCAGACCCTTGCGACACCGAGAATGTTTCAGGGACGGTCGGAACCATCCTAACGTGCTCGGTCGTGCCCCGATCGCGTCGCGGCATCCGTTCCGCGATGCCCCGAAGCGGATGGGGGCGAGGAGTCGGCCATTGTCACGTCCTCGATGGTGGCATAATGTATCGACATTGAAGATACGGAAGAGGTCGAGAATGCGTGTCACCGTCAAGAAGTGGGGTAACAGTGCCTCGGTGCGCATACCTGCCGCCATCATGGAAGCGGCTCATCTGAAGCTGGATGAAACCGTGGACATCCGCGAAGAGGGTGGCTGCATCGTGATCGAGCCGGTCCGCCCAAAGGGATACGATCTGGCCCAATTGCTCGACGGCATCACACCGGCGAACCTGCACCCCGAAGTCGATTTCGATGGTCCCGTCGGCAAGGAAGCCCTTTGATGGCCGGGCGCTATGTGCCCGAGGCCGGCGACATCGTGTGGCTGCATTTCAACCCTCAAGCCGGGCACGAGCAGGCGGGTCACCGCCCGGCGCTGGTCGTCAGCCCTTCGGCCTACAACGGCAAGACCGGGCTGATGCTGTGCTGCCCCATGACGACGCAGATCAAGGGCTATCCCTTCGAGGTCTTGATCGCCGGTGAGCGTCCGTGCGCTGTCCTGGCCGACCAGGTCAAAAACCTCGATTGGGTGGCCCGCAAGGCGCAACACAAAGGGCGGGTCGCCACCGCCGAGCTAAATGAAGTCAGGGCCAAGATCCTGGCCCTGTTGGGCTCGGAGCTCCAAGGATGAATCAGATCGCTTGGACGACGTTGTGCCGGTGCTCCAAGAGCCGGAACCCGTCGGGCTTGCCTGGCGTTCGGGAGCCTACAGGCGGCGGATAAGGGTCCGTGTGCCCCCGCCGAAGGCAAGTGCGACTTAGGGTGTCCGCGATGCGGCGAGATCCTGGTTGCTCCGCCGATGGATCCCGTCGAGCGACCGCTAGCCCTTGCCGTTGCGGCGACGTATTATCGGCAGGTGCGCCGGGGCCATGAGACGAGGACCGGTTTCGGTCCCGCGACTCCGTCCTCCGACTCATTCGGCCGGGCGGAGTCCAGCCACACGCACCTCAGATCGCCATCGGCAAATCCCGCGCCCATTCGTCCATGGACAACGCGATACAAATGGCGCCCGAACCACTCCCGCAACAAGGTTCCATGCTCGGGGCTGCCGAGCCTGCCCCATCAGGACCGATCCGGGTCGCCCTCTATGTCGACGCGGATAATCAATCGCCGCTCGGTCTCTCGCGATGCATTACTCCTGGCCGCGGCTGAACGTGCCAGATCGGCCGGGTGCCGGATCTATGTGGCTTACAGCGACTCCGGAAGCCTAACCGCGCGGGATCCCGGGCTTACGACCTTTTTGCTTCCGGCAGTTCCCGCCTCGGGCGTACAAGCGGAGAAGCCGCCGCTGGTGACGATCGTGCCTGAAGTACCTGCGGAACTCTCCGCACCGAAAGCCGAGGTTGCAAAGGTGATCGCTCAGGTGCGAGGCATGTGTAAACAACAGCCTGGAGGTGGATACAGCGCAACGGATGTTGGACAAGCCCTCGCAAAAATCGGTTACAAGACACCCGCGGAGCGCAAACGAGTCCTCGCGACCTGTCCCGGACTTCGGGAACGAGGAGCCCACCCCCACAAGCTGCTGGTCTTCCAGCCATGATCACCGTCAGTTTCAGTGCTCCGGTTCAGTGCTCCGGCTGAAGCAGATCCGCGACCGGATCCAAGCCGACGTTCAACGCCAGAAGGATGCCGAGCGCGCTCGCATCGAATCACTGGGGTTGCCGGAAGACGAGGAAGAGCGCGAGATCGATGCGGCCTTTGCCCGCCTCAACCGGGAGCTCCTCCCCGGCTGCGACGACAATCAGCCCATCGATACCCGTGTCGGCCGATTGGCCTGGCAGTGCATTTACGGCACCGACGCCGAGCCGCGCGCCGCACGTACCGCCAAGATGAACATGATCATCCACGGATGAACATGATCATCCACGGCGACGGGCACGGCGGCATCCACCATCACGACGGGCTGCTGGACATCAACGGCATCTTCGACGGCCGTTTCGGTCTGGTGCTCACCAATCCGCCATTCGGCTCCAATGTCGGCGCGGATCAGAAGGTCGGGGCCAGCGACGAAACACGCGTGCCGATCGACATGGACTATCGCTATCGGTGCAAGGCGCGCTATGGCGACGCGTGGGAGACCAGCCATCGACGCTTGGCCCGGGCCGCCATCGAGCAGTCCCCGATCCTCGATCTGTTCGAGATCGGCCTGGACGCAGGCACATGCGGAGATCGACAGCACCTTCGATGACCGTCGCAACGCCCTGCACGCCGAATACGCCCCGCGAATCCCGAGCGCCGATGACACCGAGACCGCCCGGCTGCTGGGCGAACTGGCAGCGCTCGGCGTCAAGCGCGTGTTGCCGGACTGGGAGCGCGGTGAGCCGCCGGCCTATCCGCGCGCCGCCGCGCCCACGCTGCAAGCCAAAGCCGTTCCTGATTGGTAAGGAGATTCAGCTAAGCGCCGAAGCCACGATTGAGGAGAGGGCCGCAAGTATCAAGTTTCAATCAACCAAAACCCTTCAGCCCTGAAAGGGCGGTTTAAAGATGCTGCT
>NZ_DATITZ010000054.1:0-8231 GCF_035467215.1 Thiocapsa sp.
CTCCCGACGGAGCAGCCCCATCGCCTTGATCCAGAAGGGTGACTGGCGCGGATCGGAGTCAATCCGCGACCTTTCAACGAGAACCGCGGGCGCGTTGGCGGTACCAAAGTGGCACTTCCCGACCGACACACGCGTGCTTCGGTGCGAGAAAAGAGGTCGTGCCATTGATCGGGGTCAGCTAAATGGTGACCTATGAGGTGGACTGCTTCCGTGATCTGTTCAGCGGTCACCGCGACGAGCTGATCTACTTCCACAGCCCCGCTCAGTTCCTCGCGAACCTCGACTGTCCAAACCGACTTGGTGCCCTGCGCAGCATGGACATCACCTTGGTGGTCGGCAACGAAGATCCATTTTTCGATCACAATCGCCGGTTCAGCCACTTGCTCTGGGCGAAAGGGATTTGGCATGCGCTGCACGTGTGGGACGGCCGTGCGCACCGCGGCCACGATTGGCGGCGCATGGCGCCGCTCTATGTCTGAGGCCAGGTCTGAAACCGGTTCTGAAACCGGCCCATTCGCGATCGCGGATCGGGATGGCATGCCTCTCGCGCGTCGATTGCACGGGATCGGATCTGGCCTCGGCGGGCGTCACACGATTGTCACCGGAACCGTCGATAATCCTGGACACTTTGACCGACTGTGGTCCAGCCGCCAGGAACCTTGCGTCGTGACTCTTCTCCCGCTGGCTGAACACCACAGATCCCCTCGCCGTTGCCGTAGCGCTCGGCGAGTCCCCTCATGACGACCGTCGATCTGATCTGGTTCAACGCCGGGGGTGGTCATCGTGCCGCGGCGCTCGCATTGGAGCAGGCGATCAATGATCAGGGTCTGCCCTGGCGTGTGCGCAAGGTCAACCTAACGCAGGTTCTGGACCCGCTCGGGTACTTTCGGCGGGTGACCGGGATGGAGCCCGAGGACATCTACAATCGGCGCTTGGCCACCGGCTTTACGCTCGGCCTGGCGCAGGAGCTGAAACTTCTGCAAGGCATGATCCGCTGGACGCATGCCCTCATGGTGCAGCGGTTGGCATTGCATTGGCGAACGACCCGGCCCGATCTCGTCGTTTCGCTGATCCCGAATTTCAACCGAGCGCTGCACGACAGCTTGGTGCTGGCCGACCCCGGCGTACCCTTCGTCACGGTGCTCACCGACATGGCCGACCACCCGCCGCACTTCTGGATCGAGCCGGGCCTCGCCCAACACCTGGTGTGCGGGACCGACTACGCATATTCGCAGGCTGTGGCCGCCGGCTGCTCGCCGGACCGCGTGCATCGCAGCAGCGGGATGATCCTGCGCCCGGAGTTCTATGCGCAGGCCCCCATCGCACGGGCCGAAGAGCGGCAGCGTGTGGGCTTGGATGCGGCGACGCCGACCGGTTTGGTCTTGTTCGGCGGCACCGGCTCCCGGGCGATGAAGGGCATCGCCGCTCGTCTGCCCAAGACCCCTCTGATTCTGATGTGCGGTCGCAACGAGGCGCTGGCAGCGGAGCTCCGCGCTCTGCCGACGGAGGCGCCGCGTGTCGTGGTCGGTTTCACGACCGAGGTTGCGCGATGGATGCGGCTGGCCGATTTCTTTATCGGCAAACCGGGACCGGGCAGTCTGAGCGAGGCCGTTCACCAGGGACTCCCGGTGATCGTGACCCGCAATGCCTGGACCATGCCGCAGGAGCGCTGGAATACCGAGTGGGTGCGCGAACATGGCCTGGGAGTCGTGCGAAACAGTCTTCGGTCCATCAACGCAGCGGTCGAGGACATCACGCGGAACCTACCCGAGTATCAAGCCAGGGTGCGCCGGATCGAGAACCGCGCTGTTTTCGAGGTGCCGCAGATCCTCGCGACAATCCTGGAGAAGGCGCGACAGCCTGCTCGGGTTGCGGGCGGAGTGCCGGTGTTGGGCCTAGTCGATGCGTCCTCGGATGAGCGCGAGTATGTCGCGGCCGATCGGGCGGCCGGTCTCGAGTGCCCGGCCGCGTTGCGAGCCTACTCCTCGAAGGCTCTGTCCAAGATCCCGAAGCTCGGTCGCGCCAAGCGTCAAGAACGCCATCGTGTTGCCCCTGCGATCGTGACCAAGAAATGGTGAGTGGATGAACCGATGAACACGACAATTGCTGCGATCGGCTGTGTTCTGCTTTCCGTCGCCGCCCAGTTTCTGATCAAGGCAGGCATGTCGAGCGTCGCGGTCAAGGCGGCGTTGGCGAAGCCCGCTGCATTGCACGTGGCAGGGGCCGTGATGCTCAATCCCGCCATCATCGGCGGCTTCGCGCTCTACACCCTCGGCGCTGTCGTTTGGCTGTGGGTGCTGGCGCGCTGGGACGTCAGCAAGGCCTACCCGTTGGAAGGTCTGGGATTCGCCTTGGCGTTGCTGGTTGGGTTTCTGATCGGAGAGCAGGTCACCCTGCTGCGCACCTTGGGCGTGTTGTTGATCTGCGCGGGCGTGTTCGTCATCAGTGCAAGTTGAACATGATTCGTCGACTACCTGGTCCGGGATCTCGGCGGTGGTGACCTCTTCGTGCCGCCTCCGTCGGACTTCTCGCCCAGGTCGTTTGTACCCTTGTAGTCGCCCTGACGGGTTCTCCGCCGGCCGGCATTCCTATTCCTGCCGGCCGAGCGTGAGGTCGAGCGGTCGGGCCCGGGTATGGAGTCGGCGCTCCTCCGATCTCCCGAACGCGCCTACTTGAGGTAGCACATGACAGAAACAGATCGGAGAACACCCCTCGAGAAGGTCGAAGCGCTCTATGAGGAGCTCGTCGAGTGGTACGAGGAAGGCTCGGATCGCGAGCTACGCGCCGCATCCAAGCTGCTGCTGATCGGGCTCCTCAAGCTTAAGGCGCATGGCGGGTTCGGGTGGCAGGGACTCGTCGAGGATTACGTCCTGATGCTCAAGCAGGACCCCGAGCGCTTTGCGCGGATCCTCGAGGCCAACCGAGGCGAGGGTAAAAAGGCTTGAGGTTGCGCACGCTCGCGTCCCGACACGGCGTCCGCAACGGATGCCGACCGGACCAAACACCGACCAGATCGAACATCGAGAGGAACCCCCAGATGCCCTTGTCTCCTGTCCTGCGCGTCCTGACGTTGGCCTTCGGCGCGCTGGTCTGCGCATCCTTCGGGGCGCCATCCTTGGCTTCGGACCTGATCAAGATCAACGGTGCGGGGGCAAGCTTTCCCGCCCCCCTTTATCAGCGCTGGTTCCGGGACTATTTCCTGGCGCATCCGAACATTCAGGTCGACTATCAGCCGATCGGCTCCGGGCCGGGCGTCAACAGCTTCATCGAAGGACGGCTCGATTTCGCGGGATCCGATCAACCCTTGACCGGTGAGCTGGCGCAAAGGGCAGGGGACAAGGTCCTGCAGCTCCCGTTGACGGCGGGTGCGGTCGTCTTGACCTACAACCTTCCGGGAATCGACGGGCTCAGGCTCTCGCGCGAGGCCCTCGCCGGCATCTTTCTCGGCTCGATCGCCCGTTGGAACGATCCGCTGATTCTTGCGGCCAATCCGGGTGTCGAGATCCCGGATCTGCCGATCGTGGTGGTGACGCGGGTGGACGCGAGCGGGACGACCTCGGTCATGACCCGGCATCTGAGTGCGATCAGCGAGGCGTTCGCGACGCAGGTGGGAGAGAGCCAGTCGCCGGCATGGCCCGCATTGTTGCTGGAGCGAGGCGGTCTGATCCGCGGCCACGGAAACGGCGGTGTGGCGGCCTTCGTTCGGGCGACGGTCGGTGCCATCGGCTATGTTCAGTATGCCTACGCCCACCTGCCCGGCATGCAGATGGCATCGGTGGAGAATCGGGAAGGCGAGTTTGTTTCGGCCGGGAGTGAGTCGTTCCGGTCGGCGATCGAGGCCTTTCGGGCGAAGCTCGACCCCGCGCAACTCAGCGACCCGGAAGGTGCGGGCGCTTATCCCATCTTGTCTTTGTCCTGGTTGGTCATGCGCTCCGGCGGGGATGCCAAATCGCAGGCGATGCGGGACGTCGTGCGCTACGCGCTCACCGACGGACAGGCGGATGCCTCCAAGCTGGGGTATATACCCCTCAGTGCGAAGGCGGTCTCCCTGATTCTTCAGGAGCTCGATTCCGGAAAGTAGAACGGATCGAGGATTGCCCAAGTGATCGAATCGAATGCATTTTCCGGGATTGCGCTGGGTGTGGCGGCCAGTCTGCTGGTCGTCGGTTGCACGCAGGAGACCCAAAACAAGTTCGGGCGGACCCTCCAGAATTGGACCGGGGCAAACGGCGTCCTCGAAGTCTATGCGGGAGAGAAGCTGGTCAGGCGCTTCATCAAGATCGACAAGCTCACGACGGCCGGTGCAACTCAGGGCTCGGGTACGCGACCCTATCGCTTCGGCTTCGGGGTGCTTGATCTGAATCTGAACGGCATCCAGGACGGCGGCGAGAAATCGGTCTACTTCGAGATCAGCGACTACTCGACCAGCTATGTCTTCTACGGCGATTCCGGCTCCTGAAAAGCGAAGCGGCCGAAGGATGCATCCCGACGAGCCGAAACTCTAGCCGATAAGGCCGGATCGGCGAGGCTGGAGGCTGGAAGCCGACCCCTCAGTCCCCGCCCCGCAGCACATCGGCAACCTCCGCCATAAGCCGCTCGAAGGATGGCGTCAGGTGGTCGATCACCCCGCGGTCCTTCCGTTTGAGGCTGTTTCCGATATAGACGACGCCGCCGCATCCGACCTCGCGTTTCGCCGCTCGGACATTCTTGCGGCTGTTGTCGACGACGATACAGAACGGGGGCTCGACACCCAGCTCCTTGAGCACGAAGCGATAGCCTTGCGGATCCGGCTTCGGGTGCAGCTTGTCCTTCTTGTCGCGAGTGGAGATTGCATCGAAGACGTGCTCGGCCGGGAACATTTCCGTAAGCCCTTTCACCTCGAGAACCCGGAAGACGTTCTCCCGGACCCCGTTGGTCAAGATGGCGATCTCGATGTCGTGGTCTCTCAGCCGATCCAGGCCCTCGCGGATTCGGTCACCTGCTCGGCTGATTCCGCGATAGTCGAGGTTCCCGGTGCAGGCATGGATGAGCTTTGCGAGGGTCGGCTCGATCGGGTCATCGGCGGGCTTGAGCAGCTTGGCCGTGTGGTACAAGAGCGGTCCGAGCTGGAGACTTCCGCCCGCATCGTAGATGGCTCGCCCCGCGAGCCGCATCATCTTGAGTGCACGCTCCCCGAAGTGCGTGCTGATTGCGGCGAAGACCGATAGGGTCTGCGCCTTCAGCGCCACGTCTTCCGCTTCGGTCGTGATCACACCGTCGAAATCCAACAACAAGAGCCGAGCATCGCGCACGAGTCGGGCAGGCACTTCCGTCATGGATCACCTCGGAATCCGTGAAGGTCATTGGCGGGACCGGCTCGTCGTGGCGCCTCGACGACAGGCGGATCGAGCGGCCGCGGTCTCATATTACTCCATGGTTGACCCAAACGAGGTCGATTCCGGGCCACTACAACGCCTCATGCGTCGCACCCCGTCGATGTCGACCGGCGGACAGCCTTGCTCCACGCAGCCGTGGCAGCTCGACGGCAGCTACTTGAGCTGCGCGACCGAGAGCTTGCGCAGCGTCGCCCGTCGTTTGACGTAATGCGCGTCCATGCGTCCGATGATGCCGTCGAGGAAACGGACGGTCTCGACGATGTTCGGCCCCTTGTTGAGCATGGCGCATTCGGCCTGGATACTCATGGCGGCGTCCGAAACCTCCGCGCGTGACGGTGCTCCCTTTTTAGCCATGCCCTCGAGGATCTGAGTGGCCCAGATCACCGGCACGTGCGCCGCCTCGCAGAGCCACAGGATCTCTTGCTGGACTTCGGACAGTCGATCGAAGCCGACCTCGACCGCCAGATCACCCCGCGCGATCATCACCCCGACGGGAGGCGAGTTGAGACTCGCGAGTAGGATCCGGGGGAGGTTCTCGAAGGCCTGACGGTTTTCGATCTTGAGCACGATCCCGAGACGGTTGGCCCCGAGCCGGTAGAGTTCGTCGTGCAGACGCTCGACATCTTTTGGTCCGCGGACGAAGGAGAGGGCGACCATGTCGGCGAGTTTGACGACTGCCGGCAGGTCCTCGAGGTCTTTCTCGGTCAGGGCAGACATCTCGAGCGCGGTGTCGGGGAAGTTGATGCCCTTCTCGGCGCGCAGCTTCGCGCCGTGTGGACCGGTATGGGTGATTCTGACCCGGATGCGCTGGCCGTCGTTCTCCTCGACGAGCCCTCCGATCTTGCCGTCGTCGAACCAGACTCGGTGCCCATGCGCGACCTGCTCGAACGCGGCATCGAGGGCGCAGTGGATCTGTGCCGGAGCGACGATGCGACCGGATGCGTCCCGCTCGGCCTCCGTACCGGGTTCGTCGTGACGGGTCAACATCAGTGTGTCGCCCGGCAGGAGGCAGATGGGGTTGATCACCTCGGGGATCCCGACGATGCGCCCTTCCCCGATCGACTTGCCGTCGCGCAGGCCCGTCACCGGGGTTTCGTCCTGAATGTAGACGGTCCGCTCGCTTTCGGCGATGAATGATTGACCGAGCGTCTCGACGATCTTCAGCTCAAGGTGTTGACCGCGCGTATCGGTCAGAGCAAGACAATCGCCGACAGCGAGCCGTGCGATCAGACCGCACTCGATCCGGAGGGTGAAGCGGACATCGTCGGGGGTCGGCTCGGCCGCGGCCGCCGTCGTCAGCCAAATGCGAGCGGGTCTTGCGATGCGACCGAAGACATCCCGAGCGGGCGCCAGTCGTTTCACCCGCCCGCTTGCCCGAATGGCGCCCGTGCGGAGCTTCGGACCGGCCAGATCGGCCTGCACGCGGCAGTTGCGCCCGACGATCCGCTCCGCACGGCGCAGGTTTTCCACCATCGCGAGCCAGGCATCCGGACCGTCATGGGCGCAGTTGATGCGCATGACATCCATCCCGGCGACGAGAAGATCTTGGACCAGTTGCGCATCCGAGGCGGCTTCGCTCGGCATGGTCACCATGATGCGGACGAAGCGGTCGCGGGGCTCGGGCCCCAGAAGTGCTCGGGTGTGATCCCGAAGCAACAAGGGTCCGGTACGGAAATCGACCGGCGGCTCCGGCGCAGGACCGAAATCCTTGCCGCTGAGCTGCTCCAGAATGGCCATTACCGAGTTCAGACTGGCCAAGGCATGGGGCTCCAGCACGCCGAGCGAAGACAGTCCGAGAGCGCCGAGATCCTGCTGCAGACTGCGGATGTCGTGTTGCCGAATGCTCAGATAATGAAGGAAGTTGCGAGCGCTGTTGCGATGGCCGGGCTCGATCTTCTCGATCTCGGCGGCATAAGCCTGTTCGAATTCGACTGCACCTTCGCGGAGGGTAGCGAGTTGCGCGATCGGCCTTTCCAACTGTCGAGAGGTCGGTGTCCTGGTCATGGGTCGAGTGCCTGCGAGTCTGATAGTGGCCGCACGGGACGACCGAATCACTGCAACATAAGGCAGTTCTGTTTCAATTGTGTGATCGGGCTGCGATGCAGAGGCTGCCGAGGCGGCATCGATCAGGGCGGATCCGGAGGGTTTGTCGTCGCCCGCGGAATACTCTCGATCCGAATCGGCGGAGCGACATGTGCGGGTTGCCAACGCTCCCGGGGGCCGAGCGCGCCCTCCGGCCGGGTTCGTTAGGCGGCAGGGACAAGATGTTCGGCCGCGCCGTTGCCCTTCAGCAGGCGTGCAAGACGCTTCTTGAGCTTCGGCATCCTGAACAGCATGCCGAGGCTGTGCTTGCGTGCGTCCTTCACCAGCGTGGAGGGGTCGAAATAGGCCTTGGCGTTTTCGACGGACAGCACGAAGGGTGGTTGGCCTTCACGCGCCAGGACGTGGCTCATGATCAGGGAGCCGGTGCGGTGGTTGCCCTCGATGAAGAGCTGTGGCCGACTGAGGATATAAACATAGACACCGGCCGCGCGAAACCAGACGTTGTCGTCTCGGTGATGCGCAAGCCATTCCATCAAACCGCCGATGCCGGCATCGTGCTGCTCGTAGAAGCGCTTCTCGGTCGAGGCGATGTGAGCGGAAAACTCACGGCGCCTCTCCACATCCTGGCCACACAGCACGCAGGTGTTGAGCTCCAGCAGCCATTGCGAGTGTCCGACCTCGAAGGGGTCCAGCCCGCTCGCCAAGGCGTCGTCGACCATTCGGTAGCCGGCCATCATGTTCCGGCGCACCATGTCGGTCAACGGATCCCTGGGCGTGCTCAGGGTCAGGTTGATCCGCTCGAAATCGGCCTGA
>NZ_DATITZ010000055.1:0-23249 GCF_035467215.1 Thiocapsa sp.
GTGCCCGATCAGCTCGCCGAACGGCATCAGCCCTAGCTTCAGGCCTTCCATGAAGAACATCAGGCCGACGATCACCGCGAAGAGCCCGCCGGTGACGAGCCAGGAGTCGTCGATGAGCTGGCGCAGGATCAGAATCTGTAACAGTGCCAGATAGAGCGCCAAGGGGATCACCGCTTTGAATTGCTCCATGAAGCGCACGGAGAGATAGGGCCGCCGCAGGGTCGCGATCTCGTCCGGCTGAAGTCGGATCGGGCCCGGTGCAGGGGGCGGCACGGCCCGTCCCTCCGCGTCCCGTGAGACCGGCGGTGCGATGGCGTTGAAGCTCAGCTCCCGACGCCCGGCGCCGATGGTCTGGAGATAGTCGGCGTAGCGGATTGTCTGTTTCATAGGCTGTCGGTGATCTTCGTTCATTGACGAGGCTCGTGTGTTCATGGCCCGGAGCCATATCGTCAAGGTTAAATTCAGTAAACTGCGTCACGGTCGCCCACGTTCACGGGCGTGATTCGCTCGTCCTCGATCAAGGGCTCGAGGGTGATACGGTACGACAGGTTGATGGACACCGATTACAGCCCGACCATGCGCCCCTCGAGTGGATGCAGGCGCAAACAGGGATGGAACGGATTGGCCCGAAGCAATTCCAGCGTCTTCAGGTACTGCCGGCGTAGCTCCGGATGACGCGCGCCGCGCGGCGGGTATATTCCTCCGTGAAGACGAGCCGAAAGCTCATTCCGCCGGGTCCGGCAGGGCCTCGATGCGCTTCAGGTGGTCATCCGGAGACTCCTCCACAAAACGCCCGGTGGTCAGGTCTGCCCGGGTCTGGGCTAGAGCCGCATCCAGCTCGCACTCCCGCAGGTAGTGATAGTGGGCCAGGTCCATGACGACGAACCGGTCATTGCCGCGCACCGAGACCACGGCCTCCGTGTGTTCGGCCAAGGCCGTCTCGATGGCAGCGACGCCCTTCGTCTTCAACTCGCCGATGCTGGTCACGTTGGACTCCTGGATTCAGGGTTGATCGTGCGGTTCACCGCGCGCCCGGGGTCGTGGTGGCAAATCCTCACGGATCACCTCGGAAAAGTCCTCTCGATCACCGGCGGAGCGGGCACGCGCCGTGATGTCGCTGCGGCGCTTCAGCTCCTCGAGCGGGATGTCGGTATTGACGGTACCGCGGGCGTAGGCGAGGTCGATCAGGTAGCCGTTCGCGAGCAGCCGCCAATCCAGACGCGGACTCGAGCCCAACGCCCGCGTGTGTTGCCAGATCGTCGTCGTGCAATTGTGGCTCAGGGCATTGTACCAGCGGGGCTGCTCGGCAAGGGTATTGATCTCCTTGACATAGTCGAGCAACAGTTCCCGACCGTTGCCCATGTCGCCGCCGATGCGGTAGAGCTGGACCGTCTCGCCGCGGTGATTGGTGCGCGACCCGACCAGGTCACGCTCGTCGGCGACCACGTAATAGCGCTCGTACTGACGGAAGAAGCCCAGCATGGCCGAATAGGCCTCGCCGGTCTCTTTGCGTGTCTCGATAGAGATCGCGAGATGACGACCATCGGCGAACGCCCAGCTCGCGATGGTGTGACCATAGAGCGTCGGGCCCCAGAAGGAGATGAACATGTCGAAGCCGACCAGGCTGTCGAGGTCGTAGGTCCGGGTCTCCCAGCGTTCGATGAAATCGGTCTCTGCGCGATAGTCGAAGTTGCGGACGTTGCGGACCGTGAGTCGGGAGCCATCGATGGTTGCCGACGGCAGTCGGGCGACGTCCGGCTGCCAGTCGCGCGCGTTGCTCGGCGCGAGCATCAGCCACCAGGCGAGCACGAGCGCGAAGGGCACGAAGACCGCAAGCAGGGTCCGCCGCCAAGGGCGGATCAGCAGCGCCGCCGTCACGGCGAGCAGGACCAGGCCGCCCGCGAGTGTGCCGGCGAGCGCACGGGACTCGGGACCGTCGATCCAGATCGCGGCGGCTGCCCACAGGATCGCCAGCGCTGCGATCACCGAGACGAAGACGCGCCGGATGAGACGGCTCAGGCGGGTGAAGGTCATGCAGTGGCTCAGCGCTCGTTGAGCGCGTCGTCCGGCCAATAGCGCGAGCCGGTCAACTTGGCGGCGATTTTCCAACCCTTGCCGGTCAGGACGAACACCGCCTTGCCTTCATTGAAACCCAGGGCGAGTCCGTCCTTCGCGTCGCCGGCCATGGTGCCGATTTCTGCCGTGGCATCCAAGCCTTGCGTGATGAACTGCTCCAACTTGTTGCTGTCTTGGAACAGGATGACGAGCTGGGAGGCGAAGCCGCCGAGGCCGAATCCCCTCCCGGCGCCCGTCGTCGCCAACTTCATGTAGATACGCTTGCCGGTGGCGGCATCGACCGCGACCCCGCGACCGTAGCCCGCAACGACATAGAAGCTCGCCTCGCGCTTGTCGAACACTGCATAGCCGGCCGCGCGATCGAACAGTTCGCGGCTGCCGGGCTCCTCGGCGAACAGGCGCTTCAGCGTCGCCTCGGCCATGCCGTCGAGCTTTGCGCGCGTTGCCTCGGGCGTGGTCTCGTCGCCCAAGCTCTCGTTGGTCGACTCGACGGTTTCCTTGACCGCCTCGGTGGCCTTGCCGGCGACCTCTCCGGTGGCATCCAGCGCGTCCTTGGTGGTCTCTCCGATGGCCTTCGCGGCCTTCGCCGCGTCCTCCTTCAGGCCTTCAAAGGAGATCTCGGCGTGTGCAAAGGTCGGCGCGAACGCGATCAATAGGGTGAGTAAAGGATAGATTCTCATCGTTCTCCAGGGAAGTTGTATGACAGGTCTGATGGATGTGCTGGAGAGCACGTGTAGAGAGAGGCTGGCAGGCATCGTGCGACCGGGGGATCATCGTCGCTGTGCATCCCGTGCCAGGCGCGCGGCGGCAGCGGCCATATGCCCGAACAGGGATCGATAGAGCTCGCAGTGAGGGTCTTTCTCGAACAGGGTGCCGTGCACCGAAAAGGTCCGCACCGGGCAGCCGCCATGACAGAGGGCGAGATAATCGCAGTCGATACAGTCGCGCGCGACCAGGGCCATCGGACGCTGGTGGAAACGCTCGCGCACCGGATTCTCGGCGAGCAGGCTGTCGAGACTGTCGGCATCGAAGAGGTTGCCGAACCAATAATCCGGGTAGCTCGCCACCCAGCAGTCGCACTGGGCGACGTTCCCCCGGGCGTCGATGCAGAGGATGTGGTTGGCGCAGTCGTCGGTCCAGATGCAGGGGAGGATCGACGGGGCATCGAGAAAGACGCTCAGCAGCTCGTCGAACGGACCGACGCGCACGCCGTCTCGATCGCCGCGTGCCAGCCAGACCTCGGCCAGATCGACGAAGAATCGGGTCAGCGCCGCACTGTCGAGCGACAGATCGCGCTTGGCAGCGTTGGGACTGCCGCCGGGAAAGGGGGTATTGACCTGGAAGCTGCGGATACCGAGTGTGCCGACGACATGGTCGTAGAAGCGTTCCGCACCGATCGCCAGTGTCTGTGCGTTCGGTACCGCAATGGCCCGCACCTCGATCCCGGCCGCACGTGCCTGCCCGATATTCTCGGTCAGAATCCTGTCGTAGTCGGCGGCATCCTTGCCGTGCCGGTGTCGATAGAGGTTCGGATAGTCCACGGATGTGCCGACCTGATTGTCGAACATCTCGCGGATCACCTCGTTCCAGCGGGGGCCGTAGCCGATCATATTGGTCTGCAGACCATGTGTGACGACCACCCCGCGGTTGGCGGCGGCGGTGCCGATCAGACGATGAGCCGCGTCGAACCAGGCCGGCGGCAGGGTCATGACCTCGCCGCCCTGCCAGTGGATCGTCAGTGCCCCGATGGCCTTGACGACCAGGTGATCCAGCACCTTGTCGATCAGGATCTCGAGACGCGCCAGTGACAGGCGGTCATCCGTCTTGTCCTCGAAGCAGTAGTCGCAATCGGCATTGCACTGGAGCGTCGGGAGCAGGATCAGTGAGAACGTCCGCGCGGCCATGCCGGCTCAGTCCTTTCCGACGGCATGGGCGGCGAGGTCCGCCCGTAATTCATCGGCGGCCGCCTCGACGTCGGCGAAGAGGCGTTTTACCCCGGTGCAGGAATAGTCGCTGTGCGGCCATTTGAAATAGCCGTCACACCGGGACAGGTAGGAGCAGCCGCAGCACTCGCCACCGGCTGCAAGCAGCGCCTCCCGGAAGGCGGCCACGGACTCGGGCCCTTGGCCCGGCACCGGCTCACCCCGCTCGTCGAGCACGCGCACCTCTGCCGGGTCGCGCTCCAGCAGCGACCAGAGGGCGACCGGTGTCTCCTGAAGGAACGCGATCAGCAGGGTATGAAAGGGCTCGACCGGCTGAGACACGGTGGGATTGTGCAGGTATTCGGCGAGCGCCTGCCGGGCCTCCGCGACCGCTTCGGGGCTCGGTTGATGGCCGTGCAGACGCACGCTGAAGCCGAGCGACAGCGCCAGCTTGACGGCCCGGGCGAGACCGGGGCGAAAGGGGACGGTCACGCGCACCGGATGGCGCACCGAAAGGACGGTACAGCGATAGAGCAAAGGCAGCTCGGTCGCCGGATCGCCCATGAGCAGATCCAGCGGGATCCCGTCCCCCCAGTCGGCGAGCGGTGCCGGGTCACCCGCCAGGTCGGTCAGTCGGATGAAGGCCAGGTTGGCAGGCGTCTCCGAACCGAACAGGGCTCGCGGCTCCGCCGGGTCGCCGGTGCCGAGGATCACCGGACGGTCGGGGAAGCTCGAAAAGAGCACGCCAGGGATGATGACGACGGGTGTCACGGGCTGTTCCGGGGTGGTGGATGACGCATCCGGCACGATTGCCTGCCTCCTCGCTCCGCACGGGCGGTTCATCGGCGAATGACCGGTCCAAGCCGCCAGGGCCGCTCGGACCAGCCGATTGAGATGGATCGATCAGCCATTGATCCAGCCGCCGGCACCGCGGCGATTGACCCAGCTCCCGCCGCCACCGGTGCCGTTGACCCAAGCGCCGCCGCCACGGACAACGCCACCGCGGCGGTTCACCCAGGCCCCGGCCCGGGCCTCGTTCCCCGGCACGGCGAGTCCGCCCAAGACCGCGGCGCCGATCACCACCTTCGACCAGCGGCCCAGGCCGAGCAGGAAGTCGCGACGACTGCGTTGCTCCGCGTCGAGTGCGGGTGGCTCCTGTTCGGAACGGGTTTCGAGTTCATCGTTCATGTCGTCCTCCGAATGTGTCTCAGGGTGCGGTTGGATTGGAGAAGTGCATGGTCCGCAGCTTCCAGGCCCCCTCCAGTTTCTGCATCACCACCGTCACGTTCAGGGCGAAGCTGCGGGACTCACCCTTGAGCGAATCCGTGTACTCGCAATTGGCGGTGATCCATCCGGTATCGCCGCTGATCCCGATCTGCATCCATGGGCAATCGCGCTCCAGGGTTCCGGCGTCGAAGTCCTCGAAGAAATGCCGATAGGCGTCGGCGATTTGCGCCTTGCCGACCCAGCGCTCGGGCGGCGTGGTGCCCATCACCACGGTCTCCTCGCCGGGGGCGTAAAGGCCCATCAGGGCATCGACGTCGTGGTTGTCGAGTGCCTGTTCATGCGCCGACAGAACCTCGCGCAACTCGGCTTCCGGCTCGGGTGCCGCGACGGCGGATGCGCAGACCAGGGTCAGCACCGTTGCGATGAAGAATGGTTTCGAAGTCATGCCATGTCCCTCCGGGTGAATGAAGCGCCTGTCGTGCAACAGGCGCTGGATGGCCTTTGAGCTCGCATCAAGCGGGTCGGGTCAAGATCCGACCGGCTCGACTGGGAACCTCCAGGTGATGGGCCCTGTCCGGATGAGCTGTCGCCCGGGCTCCCCCAGCTTCTTTCCGTAACGGATCAACTGGATTAAGTCCGAGCTGACCTGCGGGTTGGTGGTGAAGTAGGAGTGACCGAAGGCATCGGTGCGCTTGCCCTCGTAGGTGATCAGGTCCAACCGTCCGACCTCCGCCATGTAACGCTGGCCCTCCTCGGGAATGTCCTCGGGCCGCATCTGGCCGACCCGGGTCCTGCTGCGGAACAGGATCCGCGAGACCAGGAGCGCACGGTCCTCGGGCGACGCATAGATGGTCAGCCGGCCCTTCAGCACCCGCGGCAGCCTTGCCTCGGGCCAGACCGTGACCAGGTCGGGGTCGGAGACAAAGCCGGTGATTTGCTGAGCGGCGATATCGATGTCGATGTCCGGCGAGAGCAGCACCAGGTTGTCGATCTTGTAGAGGTCGGCGGCCTCTTTACCCGCGGCGATGGCCTCGAGCCCCAGCTCCCGCACGGCCTTGAGCGTCACCGCCGTACCGCGGCTGTGCGCGAGGATCTGCACCCTTTCCACACCGGGCGTGGTGGCGAGCATGCGGATGCTCTTCTTCAGGTGCTCCACCGCGAAATCCCCGGACTCGGTGGTGGTCGTGTAGGAGATCAGGAAGTTGCCGGTGGTGGAGGCGGGCCAGGTGAAGAAGGCGCACACCTGCTCCCGGCCGAGGAAGTGGCAGAGTTCCGCGGCGGTGAAGGCGGCGCTCTCGAAGGGCTCGTTGAAGCCGTGCACATAGAGCAGGACCTCCTTCTTAGGCACCTCGGCGAGCCGGCGCTGGACCTCGCCCTGGAGCCGTCCTTTGACCTCGGCGTGGCGCGCAAGCTGGTCGCGATCCCTCAGCAGCTTACCGTCCTCTGTCGGGCGCAAGCGGTAGGGCTCTTGTGGAAAGGCGCCAAGCTCACGCACCTGGCCGAGCTCCAGGTTCACCTCCCGCGTGCGCTCGGCAAGCTGGCTTTGCTCACGTAGGGCCTCCCAGTCCAATCCGGGAACGACGCGAACCCGGGCGGAGCCGAAGGCGATGCGCTTCGCCCGTTCCTGGCCGTAGGGCAAGGGACCCTGCTCCTTGCTTTGTGTCTCCTGCTCGGCGGACGTCGGTGGTGCCCGGTCGGTGATGAACAGCAGGTCCAGGTCCGGGCTGGGGCGTTGCTGGCTCGATGCCGCCCGATCAAAGACCGGCTGTCCGCCCGGGAGCTGGTACAGGGTGGGGGTCGGCATCAACTCGCGAGCGGTGCTTGCGCAGCCACCGATGAGCGTGACGGCGAGGAGGAGCGATAAGCGGGCGTGGATCTTCATGGGATTAGCCCCGATTCTCATTTTCCGATGCCTTATCGCTGATGGCGGCGAACAGAGTCAGGACCCGGGCAACCAGGGCCTGATATTCCGGGTTGCGGTCGATGATCGGTTTGACCCGCCCGGCGTCCTCGGCAACCTGCTGCAGAAAGTCAAAATCGGCATTCGTCAGAGGCTCGCCCGCGTCGACCCTTGCCTTCAATTCCAGCAGCCGCGGCAATCGCTGTTCATTCAGTCGGTCGAGCAGCGCCTGGATGACGCCCCGATCATCGGTTGGCGATTTCATCATTGTTTCTCCGCTAAGGGGTTGAAGGCCGGGCTCGCGACGGTCGGTGGACGCGCCGGTCCCGGCGGTTTGGCCCGCTCGGTCAATGTCCGCCGAAGACCAATGCCTGGAAAGGGATCACCAGTGCCTGGAGACGCAGGATGATGGCGTGCACCAGTCCGACAGTGTCGACGGCATGCAGCGCGAAGCCGTGCCAGAAGCCGATCTCGGGATCCTGCAGCGCCTCGTGGTTGTTGGTGTAGAGGTTGGCAATACAGTTGCCGCCCTGGGGCAGGCTGTCGAGCTGGCCGGCGTAGAGCGGTTCCATGATGACGGTAATGCTGCCGGGGCGCCCCATCTGCTGCACATCGATCAGCGTGTCGGTCGGCTTCACCTGGCCCGAGGCGATGACGGGCTGAACCTCGGTGACCACCGTCGGGACGATCTGCCAGGGCATGGCCATGCAGGTGACCTCGCCGATCATGCCTTCCTTGATGACCTGCGACTCGATCTGACCGAAGCCGGCAAGCAGGCCCGTCGCGGAGCGATCCGGCACCAGGATGCCGGCCGGGCGGAGCATCGGATTGACGATGTCGCCGGGGCGCAGTGCGAACTGCTGCAACATCCCGTGCGTCCCGGCCACCACCAGAGTCTTGCTCAGGGCGACCTTGGCCTCGTGCAGCGCCGCCTCGGCGCTTGCTTTTTCGGCCGGGAGCTGAAACTCCATCTGCGCGACGACGGTTTCGCGGCTCGCCAGGGCCGCGTCGAGGGCGCCCTGCGCGGTCTGCACCTGCACCCGCATCCGCTCGACCTCCGCCTCGGCGATCGAGCCGGGGCTGCGCTCCTGCACCTCCATTCTGCGGCCGAGCTCGTCGTTGGCCAGCTTGAGCGCTCCGCGCGCTTGGACGATGCGCCCCTCCGCTTCCGCGAGCTGGGATTTCGCCGTCACCATGTCGGCTTCGATCTCCGCGATCTTACGCTTGGTCGTCTCCACGGCTGCTTCCTGAGCCGTACTGTCGAGCCGGAACAGGGGTTGCCCTTCCTGCACCCGTTGGTTGATCTCGACAAAGGTTTCGGCGACCCGACCGTTCGTTTCCGGCAGGATGGTGACGGTCCGGAACACCGAGGAGGCGGACTTGGTCGATGGGTGGAAATAGAACACCGTCGTGATCAGGCTGATGGTGAGGATCAGGCACAGCGTGATCCCCCAGCGCAGCTCGTACCAGACGGTGAACAGGTTGATCTCGCGCCCGAGCCGCTTGCCCTGGACGAAGCGACGGAACAGGAAATCCGGCAGGATGGTGAGTGTCGAGCAGAGCAGGAGCTCAAGCATTGTGGATGTCCCCGGGTTGCGCCGTTGAACCGCCGCTGATCCGTGCCGACGCGGCTGGTTGCGGTGTCGGTGACTGCAGCGGGCCGGCGTGGGCCGAAGGCGTTGAGGATGCCGTCGTACTCGCGGACGACGGCGCTGGTTCGGGCCTGCCGGCGATGCGCTCCAACGAGGACGCGATCGACGACAGCGGCGTGGTGAAATCCGGCAGCGGCACGAGAGCGAGCAGCAGCCCGGCGATCCAGAACGCGTGGTTGTGGGTGAAGAGCGCGAGCAGGGCAAGCACCGCGACGAGCTGGAATTGGACCTTCTGTCCGCGATGCGCCAGCTGCTCCGGCAGCGCATGGAGCTTAAAGTAAACGAGGCCGATGCCGATGACGGCAACCAGCAAAAAGATCGCCATCGCCACGAGCAGGCCGTCGGTCTCGCCCGGTGCCGTGACGAAGGGCGGTAAGTGGTGGATCGCGGCCGGGTGGATCGGCTCGGACATCTTGTACTCTCCTGGTATGTGCTGAAATCCGGGCTCGGTGCGGGTGCGCAGCCGATAGCGGAAAGCAATATACAGAGCGCGCGGCGATCCGGCGATCCGTGTCTCCGATCGCTGCCGGAATGATCGGTTTACAGGGCGGAGTCGTCCCGATCTGAGTCGCTGCGCGGCGGTGTGATGTTCTTCTGCCAGTGGGCGTGCTGCCCCTCGAGGAGAGCAATGGCCTCGTCCGCGGTCTTGACGCAGCGGGGAATGGTCAGGTCCTCCGGGTTGGCCAGCTCGGAGCCGGGGCGCAGCATGTGGCGCGTCGCCCATTCAACCAGCTCGAACCACATCTCTCCGACGAAGATCAGCGGGGTGTCGCGAAGATGTCGGACCTGCAGGAGTTGCCAGACCAGCATGGATTCGAGGACGGTGCCGAAATACGGTGTCGACGATGATCTTCTTGACGCCTTCCTCGTCGTTCAAGGCGACTGTTTCGCGGCGTTGCTCGGTTGCTGTCGCTGTGTTCATCTCACTTCCCCCTTTTGTTTCCGTCAACGCCCCCGCCGGGTGCGAGGCCATTGGCCAGCGGCCGGCTATAACAGACCTTGTCGCCGCCGCGCCGCCTCGACGAGCTCGATGCCGGCGCGCTGCGCCACGCTGTCGATGTGGACCGCCGGCGGCTCCGCCGACATCTCGATCGCTGCAACCAGGGTCTTGAAGGCGCTCGATGTCAGATGTCGGTCCAACGCCGCCTGGGTCACCCACTCTTCTACCAAGGTGAAGGCGTCGGGATCTTCAACGTCAAGGTAGAGCCGGCAGTTCACACAACCCGGCACGACGCGGGTCGGCTCGAGCAGCGCCCCGACGCTTTTCAGGAAATCGGCGCGTTGCAGTGGTGGAACACAGACGCTTACTGAGAAAACGATCATCGGCGGTAGCCCTCGCGATCGGAGTGCGCCGAAGACATCAGCAATTAGCCCGCCAACTCTGAGAACCTGATCGACCGCTCGGGACTGCAATCAAGTCAATCGCTTCGCGACCTGCGGCGCCCGAGACGCTTCGCGACTCCGAGACCGCAACGCGGGATTTCAGAGTTTCCACGATTTCTCGGAGTGGCGCTGCCGTGGGCTCTGCTTAAACCGCACCCGCTCCAGCGGTCGTCGAGTCTGCCGGCGCCGATCCCATCCAAAAATATCGCATACCGCACCGGGCGCGGTTTAACCGGACGTCGGGCGTTTCAGACCCAACCGCTTCATACGCGACTCCAACGTGGTGGGCTTGATGCCTAGGCGCTCCGCGGCCCCGCCGGGGCCACGGATGCGCCAGCCCGTCTGCTGAAGCGACTGGAGGATCTGCTCGCGTTCCCGGTCCTTCAGCGCGCCAGCGGACGCCGTCTCGGCCACCTCGTCGCGCCTGATCTGCACTGCCGGCGACAGCGCAGCGCCGAGCGCGACATGCAACGTCGAGCCGCGGGCGAGGATCATCGCCCGCTCGATCAGGTTGCGCAGCTCGCGCACATTGCCCGGCCAGGCGTAGGCCATCAGCGCCTCCATGGAATCCGGGGCGATATGCTCGATCGACTTGCCCATGGACTCGCCGAGCTCCCGGACGAACTCCCAGGCGAGCAGCGGGATGTCCTCGGGGCGCTCGCGCAACGGCGGCACCGCGACCGGGAAGACATTGAGTCGATAATAGAGGTCATCACGAAAGCGACCCTCGGAGACGGCGCGGGCAAGGTCACGGTTGGTGGCCGCGATGACGCGGATCTTGACCTTGATGGTGCGGGTTCCGCCCACGCGCTCGAAGCTGCCGTCCTGGAGCACACGCAATAGCTTCGTTTGAAGCTCGAGGGGCAGCTCGCCCACCTCGTCGAGGAAGATGGTCGAGTCGTCCGCGAGCTCGAAGCGACCCATCTGCCGCGCCAGCGCCCCCGTGTAGGCACCCTTCTCGCGACCGAACAGCTCGGCCTCGATCAACGACGCCGGCAGTGCGGCGCAGTTGACCTTGATCATCGGGCGTTCGCCGCGCTGGCTGAGGTGGTGGATGGCGTCGGCCAAGACCTCCTTGCCGGTGCCTGTTTCACCGAGCAGCAGAACCGTGGCGTTGGTCGGTGCCACCTGGGCGATCTCCTCCAGAATCCGGTTGAAGCGCGGGGAACGGCTGCTCGGCAGTCGGCCGCAGCCGGTTCGGCTGGACTGGCGCAGGCACTGATTCTCGGCTTCCAGGCGTTCCTTCAGGTGCGTGATCTCCGCCAGCGCGGTCGCCAGCGCGGCCTCCCGACGGCTGCGCGCCACGGCTTGGGCGAGCACCTCGCCGACGAGCTTGAGCCGAAGGATCAGATCCTCCGGCCAGGCGCGCGTCCGATGAAAGGCGCTGAAGGCGATGGCGCCGACCACTCGCCCGCCGACCCGCAGCGGAATCGCCAGATTGGACTTGAGTCCGGCACGCTCGCAGTAGTGGATTTCCGCCACGGCCTCGGGCGGGAAGTCGGCCGGGATGTCGGCAAGCGCGACGACCCGCCCGGCGCGCAGCTCGCCGAAATACCAGGTCAACGGCGGGGCCGGACCCGGTGCCATGGCCTCGATACCCGGCCGACTCACGGAGCAAAGGATCTGGAACGGCCCCTCGGCGTCGCTGACCTCCGCGAAGCTGCAGCGGTCGAACCCGAGGAAGTCCGTCAGTCGGTCCAAGGCGTGCCTAAGCTGGTCGATCACTTGATCCGCCGGCAGGTCCGCGAAGCGCGCCGACAGATCGCCCAGAAGGCGCTCGAAGGCCAGGCGCTCCGCGAGCGAGAGTTCCGTTGCATGGACGCCTTTACCCGGCTCGCCGCCTGGTCGGGCACCCTCCGACGCGCCGGCTTCTTGGTCGAAGCTGGCTTCGGATGCCTCGGGCATCAGCCCGTTTCTCGGTAGCGTTTGGGGACTGATGTCTGACACGTCGATCTCTCTGCGGTTGCAGGCGCCCCCGGCAAGCATTCTTGCCGATGATTCAGCGAGCGAGTGTAAACGAAAAGACGGCAGTAGCCTCTTGCCCTAGCGAGCCAAGGCATTGAGATCAGGGCCTTCGGAAACGCCGACTGTGGCGGATCTCGCTGATCGGGTTGATCAAGCTGGCCCAGCTCGTCCCGACGTCTCCCGAGCGTCATCGCGGGCCAGGCCGATGAGGCTCGGCCCCGAGATCTGGTTCGACCAGGTCGGGATGGCTTAGACTGATCGAGAAGAGCCGTGAGGGTTCCGGGCGGGGCTTCCGGACCGCTCATGCGAAACCTCGGCGCTTCGACGCTTTCGCCGGCCGACGGCGTCGGGGCGCGTGGATCCCTTGCCCGAGAGAACACAGTGAAGTCGGGCCTTTTCATCCTCGATCCGTTGGAACCTGCGCCATGCGACCCTCCCCGATGAACCGGCGTCAGCCGAACCGCATGTGCCGGCTCGTTTGTATCTGGATCCTGGCCTCGGGAACGGCGTCGGCAGCCGTCCCCCCGTCCGCCCCCGAGCCTGTTCCTGCGTCCATTTCCGAGTCCGGTCGGATCGAGGTCAGCCAAGGCGAGCCCGCGAGTCTGACCTTCTGGAATCGAGAGATCGCGATCCTGCGCGCCGACATCGGCGGGATCTCGCCGGCCGATCGGGTGCGGCGTATTCAGGGCAAGATCGCCGATGTGCTGGAGAACAACCCAGGGGAAAAAGCGGAGGCGATCCGCTCGACCTTCGCGAATCTCGCCGGCTTCTGGGTGCAGATCGACGGTCATCCGGTCTTCGGGCTGATTCCCGAGGATGCGGACGGAATGACCGGCGAAACCGTCGAGGAGCAGGTTCGGCGGGCGGTCGATCTGCTCCAGGAGGCGCTGGATGCGCGGCGCGAGCAGCGCAGCCTGCCGCTGATCCTCGAGGGGCTCGGGCTGGCGACTGCGGCCACTCTGCTCCTCCTGGTCCTCCTGTGGGGCGTGGTCAAGCTCGAAGGCCGTGCCATGCGGCGTCTGCTCCGAACCGGGTCGCGCTCGGCCGAGCCGGTCTCGACAAGTCGGGCGCCGATTAAAGTGGCCGGACTCGATCTGGAACCCATACTGATCGGTATCGAGCGCACCGCGATCAAGGCGACGGGCTTCGGTTTGGCGGCGATCCTGATCTATCTTTGGCTGACCTTTTTGTTCGGTCGATTCCCCTTTACGCGGCCCTGGGGCGAGGGACTCGCCGAGTTCATGCTCGACCTGCTCGCAACCTTTGCCGACGGGGCCCTGCAGGCGCTTCCGGGGTTCTTCACCGTGCTGGTGATCTTCGTCCTGACCCGGATCATCGTGCGGGCGGTCGACGGGTTTTTCCGGACCGTGGAGCGCGGCGCGATGGCGGTCTCCTGGCTCGAGGCGGATACCGCGAAGGCGACCCGGCGTCTCACCGTGACGCTGATCTGGGTCTTTGCGGTGACCGTCGCCTATCCCTACATCCCGGGCTCGGATTCGCAGGCATTCAAGGGCATCAGCGTCTTGGTGGGTCTGATGGTTTCGCTCGGCTCGGCCGGTCTGATCAATCAGGTGATGAGCGGATTGGTCATCGCCTACAGCCGGGCGCTCAAGGTCGGCGAGCTCGTCGCGGTGGGCAATACGCTGGGGACGGTGAGCGAGGTCGGCATGCTCTCCACCAAGGTGATCACGCCCAAGCGCGAGACCGTGACGGTACCGAACGCGGTGCTGGTGAGCTCGCCCATCACCAACTATTCGCGCCTGGCCGACGAGCGCGGGGCCGTGGTCGGGACCAGGGTCACGATCGGCTACGACACCCCATGGCGTCAGGTCCATGCGATGCTGACGCTCGCCGCCGAGCGCGCCTCCCTCGTCCGCAAAGAGCCCGCGCCCTTCGTCCTGCAGCGTACGCTCGCCGATTTCTATCCGGAGTACGAGCTGATCGTGCACATCGATCGCCCGGAGCAGCGGTTCTTCGCCCTGTCGGAGCTGCACGGCCACATCCAGGATGTCTTCAACGAATACGGCGTGCAGATCATGTCCCCGAACTTCGAGGCCCAGCCCGGGCAGAAGGTTTGGGTGCCCAAGGAGGATTGGTTTGCGGCGCCCGCGGCGCCGGAGGCCCGGACCGAGCTTCGAGAGCTTTGAGTCATCGTGACTGGAGTCGTATGGCCCGCTTAACCGTCCCTCTTGTTCTGTTCGGGGCTCTGATCGCGTTGCTGCTCGTTGGTCGGGTGACGTCGGTGCAGGCCCAGGATATCGAGCCACGGGTCTTCTCGAATGCGCCGATCGGCGTGAATTTCCTGATTGCGGGGTATGGCTACACCCGCGGCGGACTGGCGTTCGACAGCTCGGTACCCGTCACCGACCCGCAGCTCGAGACATCCAGCGCCGTCCTCGGCTATGCGCGGGTGATCGATCTTTGGGGGCAATCCGGGAAGGTCGATGTCATGGTGCCCTATAGCTGGCTGTCCGGGACGGCTGAGTCTGCAGGACAGCCGATCGAGCGCATCGTGGACGGCTTCGCCGATCCGCGGTTCCGTCTGTCGGTCAACCTCCTGGGCGCGCCCGCCCTGACGCTCGAGGAGTTTCGGGACTACAAACAGGACCTCATCGTCGGAGCCAGTCTTCAGGTCTCGGCGCCTTGGGGGCAATACGACAACAGCCGCGTGGTGAACCTCGGCACCAATCGCTGGTGGTTCAAGCCCGAGATCGGCGTCTCGAAGGCCGTCGGCCCCTGGACCTTCGAGCTCGCGGGCGCGGTGACCCTCTACACGGATAACCAAGACTTCCTGAACGGCGGCACCCGCGCGCAGGAGCCGCTCTACTCGGTGCAGGGGCACGTGATCCACGGTTTCCGCTCGGGCGTTTGGGCATCAATGGATGTGACACACTTCACCGGCGGGCGCACGACCATCGACGACACGCTCAACAACGACCTCCAACGCAACTGGCGCCTCGGCGGGACACTGGCGCTGCCCGTCGATGCGCACAACTCCATCAAGCTCTACGCGAGCTCGGGGGTCGCCGCCCGTACCGGGAACAATTTCGACCTGATCGGCATCGCCTGGCAATACCGCTGGGGCGGGGGGCTTTGACCTCGGCCGACGACACGGATCACCAGATCCGCGTCACCCCATAGGCATCGAACGCTGTATCGCTCGACACCAGCGTCAGCCCCTCCTGCCGCGCCTGGGCGACCAACAGGCGGTCGAAGGGGTCTCGATGATGCGGCGGCAAGGTCTCGACCAAGGTGACGTGTCCGAGGTCGATTCATCGCCGATCAGGCGCCGGGCCTCCGGGGAGAGTCGCGGGTCATCGTCCAACCACCACAGAAGTGCGTGGGTGTCGGGCAGGAGTCGCATCAGAGGTACTGCTCGAAGCCTTTCGGGATGGCATCGAAATCCGGGGCTATCCAGAGCAATTGTCCCTCGCCGGAGCCGGGCTCGCGCGGCCGCTTGGGCGATTCCACCGGCACCAGCCTGACCAGCGGGCGGTTGTCCCTGGCGATGATGATCTCCTCGCCGGCCATGGCGCGGCGGGTAAGATCCGAGAGTTGGGCCTTGGCCTCGGCGATGTTGTATTGACTCATGCGGGGATCCCGGTCGGTGCTTGTTGGTCATCTTAGATGATTTGACAGAAACACCCGGACGCGACTTCAATCCTGAACGACTCGATCCCGAGTGATCCCCAGGAATTCCCCCGATGAGCGATGCCACACAGCGCGAGCATGACCGCATCAAGACCGTTGCCCGGCTGCTGCATGAGGGCTGCCGACCCTTACGAGTTCTGAGCGCTCTGGCTTGGCCGCCCGAGGTGAAGGCCGCCTTTCTGGCAAGCGGCGGGCAGACCTTGCCCGATGTCAGCTATACACCCTTCGATCCGACCGCGACCATCGAGGCGGTGCACGAGGCGCGGTGTCTGATCGTACCCGTCACCACGATCGATCTCTGGCTCGAGCGGCAGGCGCAGTCCATCGAGCAAGCGGCCCGGATGCTCGCGGCGGTCGGCACCTCGGGCTTCTTCGAGCATGGTCGCCTGCTCTACGGTGAGCCGAGCGCCCCCTTGCGCTATCTGCCGGTCAAGCCGCTGGAGCTGGCACATCAGGTCCAGGAGACCATCACCCAGCTGAGCCGCATCCATTTCGACATCGCGCCGCCGGCCTATCACTCGGCGGCCGAGGTCGCCGAGCGGCTCGAGGTTGCAGTCAAGGAGCACTTCGGCGACCAGGCCCCGCGCATCGACCTGGTCGATCAGCTTTCCGCCAATGCACTGGCCACCTCCAAGGCGATTCGGATCCGCCGCGACGCGCGCTTCACCGATCGCGACTACATCCAACTGCTGCATCACGAGGCCCATGTCCATGTCGCGACCTCGATCAACGGCAAGGCTCAGGTCGATCTGCCGATCCTCGCCGACGGGCATCCGGGCACTACGCGCACCCAGGAGGGACTCGCCGTCTATGCCGAGCTGATCAGCGGCGCGATCGAGCTCGACCGGCTGCGTCGGCTGGCCGATCGGGTCATCGCCATCCAGATGGCCATCGAGGGGGCAGACTTCATCGAGGTCTATCGCTACTTCCTGGAACAGACCGATCAGCCCGATCAGTCCTTCGAGAGCGCGCGTCGGGTTTTTCGCGGCGGCATCATCACCGGCGGCGCCCCTTTCACCAAAGACGTCGTCTACTTGACCGGTCTGCTGTCGATCAATTACGTCATCCGCGCTTGTTTCGCCGCCGGGCGCGCCGACTGCCTGCATCTCATGTTCTGCGGCAAGCTCGACCTCTTTGCGCTGCCTGCACTCTGCGAGCTGTACGCGATGGGTCTGTGCCGGGCGCCGCGCTTTCTCCCGCCCTGGATCAGCGACCCGCGCCATCTGCTCGCGATGCTGACCTTCACGGTCTTCGCCAACCGCCTGGATATCGAGCCGCTGGTCGCGGTGGTGACCAGGTTGCTCGACAGTGCGCCGGTGGTGCGGATGCCTTCGGCTTCCTGATCGCGATGACGGCGCCTTGAGCTGAGGATGTCCGCAGCGCCGATGAAAGCGGTCCGTATCGCTCTATGGGCACTATTGCTGGTCCTAGCTGCGATCGGCATTGTGATTGCCTCTCTACCGGCGTACCTGGAAGCCCACAAGGATGTGCTCGCCGGGGCTGCGAGCCGCGCCCTGGGTCGGTCGGTACGGATCGAGGGTGCAGTCGGAGTGGCTTGGTTGCCTCGTCCCTCGCTCGTCCTGAAGGATATCGAGATCGCCGGGGCGGAAGGCTCCGCGGCTCCCGGGCCCTGGCATGCCGGGCGCTTGGAGGGCGATCTCGATCTTGCGGCCCTGTTCGACCGGCAGCTTCGGATCGGACGGATCCAGGTGCAGGACGCCGTCATCCATCTCGATCCTGATCAGCTTGCGGGCTGGGCTCCGAGCGACCCACCGAGCAGCCGGGGCGGCTTCCGGGTCACCGTCGATTCGGTTCGTCTGGTGGAATCGACGCTCGTTCTCCAAACGGCGTCGGATCCTCCCCGGAGCTTTCGGATCGACCGGCTGGACCTGACGGGGCTCGACGGCTCAAGCCCGGGTCCGAGTCTGGACTTGGAGGGCGAGATCGCCGTGTCGGGCACCCGCGTGGGATTCTCCGTTCTTGCCGGCCCCTTAGACGAGTCAGCTTCATCCCGCTGGCCCTTCGCACTCCGGATGCAGGTTGCCGACGCCAGTCTGGAAGCCTCGGGCAGCACGGGTGCGCTCTTCGACTTCGCGCAGATCGAGGCCCGGGTCGACCTCGCCGTGCCGGACCTGAAAGCGCTTCAGCCACTGCTCCCGACCTATACGCTTCCGGCGGCGGGCGGATTGCGCATGTCGGGACGGCTGCTTCGCGGCGATGACGGACTTGCGCTCGATCGGATCGAGGGATTCCTCGACGCCTCCGAGCCCTTGGGTCGAATCACCCTCGCCGACGGAGCGGCCCGACAAGCGGCGAACGGGCTGACATGCCGGCTCGAGGGTCAACTCCGGCAAACCCCGTTAAGGCTTGAGCTGGGATTCGCCGGTTTGGAGGAGGGGCAGCCGTTCAATCCACTCGAGGCCGGATCCGGACGGCTGCAGCTCCTCGCCACCCTTGGCGACGCCCGACTTCTTGGCGATCTCTCCCTGACGCCGGGCGGGCCGAGGCCGAGCATCGAAGGTAGTCTGAACATCGAGAAGCTCGATCTGCGTGCCCCGGGCAGCTTCAATCGGTCCCCCGCGACAACCGACGAGGCACCCACTTGGCTCGATCGCCCCATTCCGGTCGAGCGTCTGCGTGACCTGGACCTGAATCTCGCGCTGCGGATCGAGGGGCTCGAGACCGATCCCCTGAAGATCGAGCGGCTTGCAGCCCGGGTCACACTCGACGACGGGCGCTTGCGCCTGGGGGCGCTCGACGTCGTGCTTCCCGGGATCACCCTCGCGGGCGACGCGACGCTCGACGCTCGACAGGCGCGTCCGGCATGGGCGGCGGACCTGAAGGCAGAGCGGATCCTCCTGCCCGAGGCGCTCGCCTTCTTGCCCTCGGCGAAACCGCCCGGCGGGCGCCTGGACACGGTGTCCCTGGCCGCGAAGGCCCAGGGGGCGACCGCGCGGGCACTGATCGCGTCGTTGACCGGCGAGCTCGGCGCCAAGGAGGCGCAGTTCCGAGCGCCTGCGGCAAACAAGCAGGCCGCGACGCCGATCAAGCTCACCAAACCCCGCTTGACCCTTAAGCCTGGGACATCCGTCAGGCTGCAAACGGCACTCGCGGCAGGCACGGAGCAATTCGAACTGGATATTTCCGGCGGTCGACTCGGCGATCTGCTGCCGAAGGGCCGGGGTTGGCCGAAGATCGATGTCCTGGCCAAGCGGCGCTCCAAGGCGCAAGGCGCGGAGATCCGAGGGCATGTCGGGCCACTCGACGCACTGCTCGCCGGTCGCGATCTGAACCTGGATCTGTCGTTCAAACAGCCGGGGATCACGATCGGTGCAAAGGGACGACTCGCCCGTCTCGACGCACTACGGGGTAGTACGCTGGATGTCGAGGCTGCGGTCCAAGACCTCTCCGTTCTGGGTGATCTCGTCGGCGGTCCGCTCGGCCAAGGGCTCGCCTCCGGGCTCCCGGTCGGTCCGCCGGTGACGGCTTCCGCCCGTCTCCGGGGTCTCGACGAGGGCTGGGAGCTGCGCGATCTGAAGGCAGCGAGCGGGGACAGCGACCTCGCCGGAAACCTGACGATCCGCCCCGGTCCCACGCCCCGGATCGAGGCGACGCTCAGCGCGCAGCGACTGGATCTAACGCCCTACGTTCGCACGGCGTCTCCAGCGGGTAGCGCTCGCTCGACGCCCGCGCAGCTTCCGGCGCCCGAGCTGCTGCGGATGCTGGACGGGACGCTGCGCCTGAAGGTTGACCACCTCAAGGCGGGCGACATCGGGCTCGACCTCCTCGACCTGGACGCCGCCTTGGATTCCGGCCACCTCCAAGCCTCGATCGCCACCGGGGCAGATCGTCTCCGTGCCGAGATCGATCTGCGTCCGGATCGGGCCGGATGGCGATTCGACATCCGAGCCAAGGGGAATCTGGACCTGGCGTACCTGCTCGAAGCGAAGGATGCCAATACGCTGTCCCATATCCAGACTGCGCTGGACACGCGACTCACCGGCGTCGCAACCGCGTGGAACGACCTGCTCCGGAACGCCGACGGCCATCTGGAGCTGTCCCTGGGGGCAGGGCGGTTACACAAAAAGGCGGCTGAAGTGCTCCCGCTCGGCGGGCTCCTCTTCACCCTATTGGACGTGCTCAACCCGATCGCGCTCGACCTCGACAGCCGCGTGCATTACAACGAGCTGCAATGCGCCGTCCTCCAATTCGATCTCGCCGAGGGTATTGCGACCAGTACCCGCGGCCTAGCGGTCCAGACCAAGACGCTCAATGCCATCGGCGGCGGGGCGCTCAATCTGCGTACGGAGGCCATCGAGCTTCGCTTCAAGACCGCCAAGCGACGCGGGATCGGGCTCAGTCTTCTCGGCATCGCCGACCGCTTCGTCTATGTCAAGGGCACGCTCCGAAAACCGCGAGCCGGCATCGACCCCGCGGCGCTTCTGACCCACGGTGGCGCCGCTTGGGCCACGACCGGAATCAGCCTCCTCGCCGACCAGCTCGTCCGTCGGCTCACCAGCGGGACGAACCCCTGTGATGCCGTCGGAACTCAACGCTAAACCGCGCCGGGCGCGGTTTAATCGGGCTCTCGGAGCCGATCGAGCAAGTCGAAGGTGATGGCGCCCGTAGGTGCAATACCGCGATCGGTCTGAAAGCGTCTGATCGCGTCGCGGGTGCGGGGGCCGATCAAACCGTCGGCCGGGCCGGGATCGAAGCCGAGCGCGTCGAGATGGGTCTGGATCAGGAGGATCAGTGCATTCGATAGAGGCGGCGCGTCGAGACGTTGGGGCGTGCCGTCTACGGAGACGCATCGATCCAAGACGACCTCGCGATCGCTTGCGGCGTGTCTGAAGACATAGGGCTCGTCGGGATCGCATGCCGGCTCGGCGGCTTGGGGCTCGGCGGCTTGTGGCGCGAGCGACTCCGACGGTGCGCGCTCCGATTCCTCCTCCTGTTCAAGTGGCTGGCTCGGCGCATCGAGCACGGGAGCGTCGGCCTCGGCGCTCGGGTCGAGCGTGTCTGGTTGTTCGGTTGGTCCGGCTGTCGGCTGTGTGCTCGGGTCGAGGTCCGCGACCTCGGGCAGTGGATCGGGCGTCATCGTGACGGCATCGGGTGCCGCCGGGGAAGGCGTCGGCGATGCCATGACCGGCCTCGCGTCGTCCTGATCGACGCGGGGAAAGGTCGGTCTCTGCGTCGGCACGGCCAAGGCCAGGACGATCAAAAGCGTCATGATGCCGAGCCAGAGTCCGCCCGCGAGTGGCCAGGCGGTGAGCCGGCGATCCAGATCGGAGGGCGGACGCCGAGCGAGCTCGGTCAGACGTTCCCGAAGCGGAGCGGCCAGGCGAGCAGAGACATTCCGATAGCCGCGGATCGACCAGCGCAGAGTCCACCGCGCACTCATCAGGAGCGGGCGGACCAGGCCGAGCAGATCGCCCGGCTTGATGCTGTCGGCCAGTGTCGCCAGCGCCGCGGGCCGCCGCACGGCGAGCACGAGAACAGGGATGGCGAGCAGACCGGCCAGGGCGATCAGCCCGACATCGGTTAGCCAAGCCGTGGGTGATCCGAGCACCAAGGGATAAAGGATCACCAAGCCGATCAGCGGAACCCAACCCAACAGTGCCCAAGTCACACGCGGTATCGCGGGTGAGGCCGACCCCCCTCCGGAGCGATCCGCGACATGAACGCGCTTCAAACTCCAAACGAACCGCACCATCATCCAGGCGGTCGCGACGGTGGTCATGGCGACAGCGACCTGCAGCCACGCCCAATCGGAATCGACTAGAACCGGCTTGATCCCGTATTTGGCCACGGCGCCGCTGCTGAGCGGCACGGCGGCCATCGACAAGGCGAGCAGCACGAGCCCGCCGAAGACCACCCCCTGTAAGCCCGCGGATTTGCGCAGACCCACGCCGAGAAAGAGACCGCCTTTGGTCAGAGCGTGATGTCCGGCGTAGAGCGCCAAGCCGATGGCGGCGACCGGAGCGATTTCGGGCTCGATGAGCATGAGTCCCAAGGTCACCGCCATGAGCCCCATCTTGCCGACGCTTGAGTAGGCCAGCAGGACCTTGGGGTTGGACTGCAGGATACCGATGGGGGCCGCATATAAGGCCGTCGCCAGGCCGACAAAGACGAACAGCAGCCCCCAGCCCGGCAATGCGACCTCGCCGACGGGAAGGAACCTCAGCCAGCCGAGCAGGGCGACCTTGATCATGGCCCCGCTGAGCACCGCACTGGCCGGGATGGGCGCGGCCGGATGCGCCAACGGAAGCCAGACATGCAACGGGATCAGGCCGGCCTTCACCGCGAAACCGAGGATGAGGAGTGTGATCGCGAGATCGTCGAGCTCGACCAGATCCTCCGGTGTCGGCACGATCGATCCGGTGGTGGAGGCGATCATGACCAGGGCCGCGAACAGGGCAAGCTCCGCGCCCAGGGTCAAGACGAGATAGACCTTGCCGGCCTTTAAGGCTCTGCGGTCGCCCTCGTGGATCACCAGGCCGTAGGAGGAGAGCCCCATGAGGGCGAAACCGACGTAGAAGCTGACCAGATCCTGACCGACGATCAGCCAGAGGTTCCCGGCCATTGCCAGCAGGAAGAAGGTGTTGAAGCGCTCGACATGCGGTGTGCCGCGCATGCTCGCCACGGCATGGATTCCGGCGGCGATCCAGAGGATCGAGGTGAAGATCAGAAAGATCCGTCCGATCTCGTCGAGCCCGAAGCGCGCGCCGAGCAGGAGCCAGGGCAGGTCGTGCGACTCTCCGATCGGCACCAGCAAAGCCGCGACGAGCGCAGGGGCGGCCGCCACTGCCGGAGTCCACCAGGCCAGCCGATGCATGGCGAAGGCCGCCGCCAGAAGCGGAAGCGCGGCGACGAGCGGGAGGAGCCAGGTCATCGGCCGTACTCCCGCTCGGCGATCAGGGTCGCCCATTCGAGCGGCGTGAAGGGCGCCGCCGCGAAGAGTCCGGCGCTCAGCGCCAGCACGGCCGTGATTACCGGCGGCCAGAGCAGGGCGCCCGCGATCTCGAATCGTCCGGGATGGCGGTGCTCCTGCGGCCACTGTTTCGGTGCGGGCCTGAACCAGGCACGGTGCAGGATGGGCAGGAAATAGGCGGCATTCAGCAGGCTGCTGGCGACCAGGACCGCGATCACCCAGTTCGAGCCGGCGTCCGCGGCGCCGAGCCCGAGATACCACTTGCTCACGAAGCCCGCGACCGGCGGGACCCCGATCATGCCGAGCGCGCCGACGGTGAAGGCGAGACTGGTCCAGGGCATGCGCCGCCCGACCCCGTCCATCTCGCTGACCTTGTGAACACCCAATGTCTCCGCATAGTTTCCGGCGCAGAAAAAGAGCGTGATCTTCATGAGACCCTGGTGGACTAGGTGGACCATGCCGCCGATGGTCGCGATGGGTCCGAAGATCGAGGCGCCGAGCGCGATGTAGGACACCTGGCTGACGGTCGAATAGGCCAGCCG
>NZ_DATITZ010000056.1:0-11598 GCF_035467215.1 Thiocapsa sp.
CGGCTTCGCGTTCCTCAGGCTCCTCGCACTCATCCACCTGCCGACACTGCGCCACCGAGGTGATCAGTGCGGGAAAGCCGCGAGCATTCCGCGCGAAATAATTCGGGAATCGGCCGGTGAAATAAAGTGAGCGACAACACGTGTACGGACCCGTACGCACGGTTCTGTGGGCAGACGGGGCTTCGGCCCCTCTGACCCGATCCTCACCGCTCAAACACCCAATCCGAGTGGCTGCGCGGAATGGATGGGTTTCGCTGCGATCTACCCAGCCCGCAACACCGGTCAGCGCATCCGCTCAAGCATCCGCGCCTTGAAGGCGTCCTGTGTAGACCCGGACGTCTCCCGCACGTCGTCTGCACCTCCACTGGTTCCGGGAAAGCGAGCGCTGAAGCCTTCCCGGCGCGAAGGCCGCTCGAAGCGTTCCGATTGGGGGGTCGCGCGCGGCCCATCACTGCCGGAGGCCGAAGCCGCGCTGTCTCGCTGAATGGTGATGTCCGTGCTGCTGCCGTCCCGCGTGACGATGGTCTGCCCATCACGGTCACGGGTCACCTGCGTCTCGACCGGACGGCTGCCGCCGCTCTGTTGGATCACCGCCGTCGACCCGCCGCTTGTATGGGTTTCCGCATCGGCGCATCCCGTCACGACGCACATCGACAGGACAGCGAGGCCGATCAACCTCGGGTCCATACCTCTCGCACTGATTCGTTTTTTCATCGGTCTCTCCCGCGGGCCGAGCAACCAGAAGGGACAGGCGCCGTCCCGAAGCGCCGACCTCGGTCGCTCGCCCCGGTCGCTCCCCCCGGGCGCCCGCGATCCGGCGCGCCGTAACGGCAGCCGTAAGTTCAGGCTATCGCGCCTGCGCGGCGAGCGCCGGGCGTCCTTTACCCGGATGCGTCCCATCGGCCTTCGCCCCGCCGCCTTGCCCCTTCCCGTTCCCACGGTCTTTGCAGCCGCCCTGATTGGTCTTGTTGATATTGACCTTGCCATCTTGATAGGTGGTATTGTCGTTGGTGTCACCGCATTGACGGGTGTGATTGATGTTAACCTTTCCCACTTGAACCGACGTATTGGTATTGTCCTGTGCCAATACCGGAACAACCAGTAGAGCCGACAGCGCAAAGGCAACGAAAGAGATTGACTTCGATATTGGATTCGACATGCTGCTGACCTTCTTCTGTAAATGAAAATAACTCCGCCGATTCACGGAAGCGGACATCCCGCGCCATTCCAGCCGATCCGATCCTGCCGGACCACGGATCCGAGACTGTAGGGTGGACGAGCGCAGTGCAGTCCACCAGAACAGCGAATGGAATGAATACGGTACAAGCGCGTCACACCGCTCCGCGGCATGACGCCTCTCTTGGCGCTCCAGCGCCAAGTCACGTAGTATCACGAACCACGATCACACCCAATGCTAATCGCGTTCCCCGGAAATCCGGTACCTCGGATGCTCGTATTGATACTGCCGAACCTTATTGCTGTTCACATCTCCGGTCTGAATCGTCGCTGTGCGATTCTCCTTTCCCGCCTGCACCGTCCGGCTGAAATTCATATCGCAATCCTGCTGAACATCCGCTTGGTTGACGCGGTCATTCTGGATGTTGACGCTGTAACAAGGACCCTGCGTCCGGTCGCGCCCCCCATCGGCATGGGCCAAGGGGACGATGGAAAACAGAAGGATACCAACCGACAAGATCGAGGTTTTCATGTGCAGACACCATTCGTTGAGTAGACCTCAGCGCCGACACCCGCGCCGGGGTGTCGGCTTGACGACGCTTTAGGTCAACGATCGCGCTTCTTGCCGCCGCGGTCGGCCATAGGGCCCTGGCTGGTCTCGTTGTAGTTGATCCTGCCGAACTGACCGGTCTGGTTCCAATTCTCGTCACCGCGCTGCTTGGTGCGGTTCGCGTTGTCGTTCCCTTCCTGATAGGTCGCGTTGTCGTTGTACTCTCCACGCTGTGCGGTATCGTTGGTATTGATACGACCCTCTTGGATCGTGGTATTGAAGTTGGTCTGTGCCGATGCGGCCCCGCCGAGCGTTACGAGGATGGCGGCAAGAGCGGCGGAGAGGAGCTTGGAGGTCGCGCTGGTCATTGGTTTACCCTCTTCTAGGTTGATCAAGCATATCGGACGGATTGAGTGGATTCGGCGAGATGCGGTATACCACTGCGTCTCCCGGCGAATCGGCCCTGCCTAATGTCAGGGGTTCGTGACGACGAGAAGTGCTGTATCCCGTCGTTGGATCCAGAATACGCAAGACAGCCTGAACGAGACCTGAACGGAAAGAGCCGTCGGCGAGAATTTTTCGTCGACGACAAGAGGGGAATAAAGGGGTTGATCCGGCGGGTGAATGACAACCTGGTCATCTTGCCGTCAGCATCCTGCCGGGGAACATCGGCGACGCTGCATTTCGCGGTTTATGCCGCCGGCCTGACTTCGGAAACAGCCCGGCAGCGCGTACCGAATCGGGAAGATACACGCCCGGGCCGTGCTCTCTGTCGGGACGGTCACCGAGAACAGGATTCGCTCGTCGGCATCGAAGCGCGGCTTGATCCTCCAAGCCGTCCCGGTCGGGCGATCCGTCGGAATCAGAAGGGGCACTCATGAGAAACTGGCAGGCCCGTTTTACGCCGGGCGACCGAGGAGGAGAGGGGTAGGGACAGAGGGGGACGCAACCGTCGCTGCGACGACCAACCCCGCCGTTGCCGAAAAAACGCCGTAGAGCATCGCCCCGTCGGTGAGGCTATCCGGCCCTTCGCGGCATCCTTTGCTTCGAGCCTTCGAGCCCCGCAGCGCACACCTTCACCGATCGACCTCCAGCGCCCAGAGCAAGCCCTTCAAGAGATCGATCGGAGCGGGTGGACAGCCGGGGATCTTGATATCGACCGGGATGACGTTCTCGATCGCACCGCAGGAGGCATAAGAGACCCCGATCTCTCCGCCGTCGCAGGCGCACGTGCCGGCGGCGATGACGAATTTGGGGGACGGGGTCGCGCGCCAGGTACGCCGCAGTGCGGTCTCCATATGGCGCGAGACCGGGCCGGTGACCAGAAGCACGTCGGCTTGGCGCGGCGAGGCGACGAAGTGGATGCCGAAGCGCTCCACATCGTAGAAGGGGTTGTTGAGCGCATGGATCTCAAGCTCGCAGCCGTTGCAGGAGCCTGCATCGACCTGGCGGATGGCGAGACTGCCGCCGAAGCGCGCATCGATGCGCCGGCGCACCTCGATCCCGAGCCGTTCCAGCTCCGCTTCGTCGTGTAGAGGCGCGGCCTCGGTGACGAGGCCGGTACAGTAGGATTGCTTAAGGATTCGGAACATGCTGAACCGCGTCTCCGAGTGCTAAGGGACGGTGCAGAAACAACTTAGCCATTTCGGTTCATTCTCCCCCTCTCCCCAACCCCTCTCCCGCAAGGGGAGAGGGGCTAAGATGGATCACTTTGACCGGTGGCTAAGGGACGGTCATCGCCACCGGCGATGTCGAGGATACCCATGAAACCTCCGCATGACGCGCTTCGGAAAGAAGCATTCAGCATCCTGAACCGCGCCCGCTGACCCGCCCGTTGATAGACTCGAGGCCTGAATAAGCGGCCAATCGGGCCTGTCGTATGGTGGCGCGGTTCAGAGGTCCACCCCGGCATACGACCCGTTGACCGACTTATTGCACACCGGAAAATCGGGAACGATGTTGCCGTGGATCAGGCGCTCCAGGGCCGGCCAGGTGAACCAGCTCGGGTCGCGCGGGAAGTAGCGGGCGATCCGGCCCTCTTCGGCGAAGCGCACGAAGCACAAGATCTCGCCGCGCCAGCCCTCGATCAGGCCCAGGCCCACGGCGCCCTCCTCCGGAAGCGGGAAGGGCACGGCGATCTCGCCCTCCGGCAGGACATCGAGCAGGCGGTCGAGCATCCAGAGACTCGCGAGGACCTCCTTCATACGCACCCGCACGCGAGCGGCCACGTCGCCGGCGGTCTCCTTCGGGATGTCGACCCTCACCTGATCGTAAGGCGCATAGGGGCTGTCGCGACGGACATCGAACGTCATTCCGCTGGCCTTGCCCACATAGCCGGTGCAGCCAAGTGCGCGCGCGTCGGCTTGGGCGAGAATGCCGGTGCCGATCAGCCGGTCGTCGAGCGACGGATGGTCGTCGACGATATCGAACAGGGGCTCGATGGCCTTGTGCAGGGCCGCGTGGTCCAGACGCAGCTCGCGAAAGGCCGTCTCCGAGAGGTCGTGGGCGACGCCGCCCGGGACCAGCGTGTCCATCATCAGGCGATGACCGAAGAGTGCTGCGCTGCGGCGCTGCCATTGCTCGCGCAACCGGGCGCATTGGACGTGGGCGAAGGCGAAGCCGACGTCGTTGCAGATGGCGCCGATGTCCCCGAGATGATTGGCGATGCGCTCGCGCTCGGCCAGGATGGCGCGCAGGCTCATCGCGCGTGGCGGCGGCGCGCAGCCGGCGGCGCGCTCCATCGCCTGGGCAGCGGCCCAAGCATAGGCGACGGTCGAGTCGCCCGAGACGCGCCCGGCGAGTCGCATCAGACCCTGCGGATCGCGCCCGACGGCGAGCTTCTCGATCCCGCGATGGACATAGCCGAGGCGCTCCTCGAGACGCAGGACGTCCTCGCCCGCGGCCTGGAAGCGGAAGTGTCCGGGCTCGATGATGCCGGCATGGACGGGTCCGACCGGGATCTCGTAGACGCCGTTGCCCTGGATCCGAGTGAAGGGGTAGTCGACATCGGCCGGGGTGCGCCCCGCGCTGCGCCCTTCGATCGGGAAATCCGCACGCAGAGGGAAGTCTTCGGCCGACCAGGCTTGGTGGCGTATCCAACGCCGATCGTCCGGGTGCCGGCGAAAACGGATGCCGGTCAGATCTTGGGCATGACGTTCCAGACGATCGACACCCGGGTAGGCCGGGGTGTGCGATCCCAGAACCGGGCGTGTCTGCGCAACCAGGGGCACCAGGGTTTGCAGGATCAGATAGTCCCCGCCGTGCTCCAGGCACGCCAGCACGCGGATCGCCTGATCCTCGACCTTGGTCCCGCGCTCGGCCCCTCGTTCGATTGGGCCAGAACCGAGCGGATCGACCCAGACACCCGCGTGCCTCAGCCCCATTTCCGCGGCGACCCTCCCGGCCTCCGCCCAGTCATCCGCGTCGAGCTCCAGACAATGGGCCGGGGCTAGGGCGCGGGCGTCGCCGTGTCGGGCAATCAGGTGCTCGTCCTCGAGCCGGGCCAGAAATTCGGACAACCAGTCGAAGCGGCTCATAGCAGGCTGCTCCCCGTGATGAGTTGCGTCGCCCGGTTCAGCCATTGCGCGAGGAAGCCGGGGATCGCAAGCCCCAGCCAAAGCACCAGTCCCAGATGGACGACGACCGGGATCATGTTCGCCTGAACAGGCTGTTGGCCCTCGGGCGGGGTGCCGTAGACCATCGGGTGCAGATGCCGGAAGAGTCCGGCGAAGGCGATCGCCAGACCGGTCACCAGCGGGAGCGTCAGCCAGGGCTGCGCCTGCATGGTGGCGGTGAGCAGCAGGAACTCGCTGGTGAAGACCCCGAACGGCGGGAAGCCGGCGATGGCGGCCACGCCGATCAGCAGCGACCAGCCGACCGCCGGCTGGGTGCGGATGAGCCCGCGGATCTTCTCGATCCCCTGACTCCCGGCGATATGCGCGGCATGACCGACGGTGACGAAGATGGCCGACTTGGTCAGCGAGTGCACCAGCATGTGCAGCAGCGCGCCGAAGGTGGCGAGCGGTCCGCCCAGCCCGAAGGCGAAGGTCATGAGCCCCATGTGCTCGATGGAGGAGTAGCTGAACAGGCGCTTGATGTCGCGCTGACGGTGCAGAAAGAGCCCGGCGACCGTGAAGGAGACCAACCCGAAACCCATCAGCAAGGCACCCGCCAGGTGCGGCGAAGGGGTCGCCGCCAGCGAGCCGTCGACCAGCATCTTGAAACGCACCAGGGCATAGAGTGCGACGTTCAGCAACAGCCCCGAAAGCACGGCGGACATGGGTGTCGGCCCCTCGGAGTGGGCGTCGGGCAGCCACTGATGCATGGGCACCAGACCGACCTTGGTGCCGTAGCCGACCAGCAGGAAGACGAAGGCGATGCGCATGACGGTGGGGTCGAGCGCGGCGGCATGGGCGTAGAGGCTGCTCCAGATCAGACCGGCGCCGGGCTCGGCGAGTGCGCCGAAGTCGACATGCTGGGCGGCGAAGTAGGTCAGCACGGTGCCGAACAGGGCGAGCGCGATGCCCACACCGCAGAGGATGAAGTACTTCCAGGCCGCCTCGATCGCCTCGGGTGTCCGGTAAAAGGAAACAAGCAGCACGGTGGCCAGGGTCGCACCCTCGACCGCAACCCAGAGGACACCCAGATTGTCGGTGGTGAGCGCCGTCAGCATGGTCAGCATGAAGGTCTGATACATGCTGTGATAGACGCGCATCCCGCCGAGATAGACCCGACCCTCGGCACGGACATGGCGCATGTAAGGCCGCGAGAAGATGGACGTGGTCAGACCGACAAAGGCGGTCAAGGCGACCAGATAGACGTTGAAGGCGTCCACCCGAAAACCGATGCCGATCAGTCGGCCGAAGACCTCGCCCTCCAGCGCCACCGTCCAGGCCAACCAGCCGGCCGCGGCCAGCGTAAGCGCCGAGACCGCGAGGTTCAGCCAGCCACCCACGACGGGCGGGCGGACCAGGGCCAGCGCGAGCGCACCCAGCAGAGGCGCAAGCAGAGTGAGCAGGAGTGCGGTCATGGCCGCTCCTCCGCGGCAATCTCCGAAGTCTCGCTCAGGCGGTTGAGGCGATCCACGTCGAGCGAGTCGATACTCTCGCGGATCTGAAAGAAGAAGACCCCGAACAGGACCATGGCGACCAAGACGTCGAAGGCGACGCCCAGCTCGACAATCAAGGGCATGCCGCCGGTCGCCGAGACGGCGGCGAGGAAGAGCCCGTTCTCGATCGACATGAACCCCAGCACCTGGGCGACCGCCTGGTGGCGCACCACCATCATGAGGAAGCCGATCAGGACCACCGCGAGGCTGATGGCGAGGATGTTGCGGGTGAAGGCGAGCTCTTCGGCCACCATCGGCAGAACCAGCCAGGAGCTGAAGATCACCAGGCCGACCGCTGCCATGATGGCCAGGGTCGGACGCTGCAAGGCCTCGGTGTGATGCTCCAGTTGCAGGCCGCGGACCTGTCGATGGAGCATCGCCGGGATCACCAGCGCCTTGAGGAGCAGCGTCAACCCGGCCGAGAAATACAGGTGATGCGAGCCTCCGCTCACGGCGACGACCGCGGTGACCGCGGCGACCAGCGCACCCTGCCAGGCGAAGGCATGGATCGCCGAGACCAACCGACTCTGCGCCAGCAGGACGAAGGAGAGAAAGAGCACCAGGGCGGCCAGCAAGACCACCAACTGCTGCAGCAGCGGCAACGCCGGGAGGTTCATGCCCCGACCTCCAGGATCACATGGCTCAAAAGCCCGAGCAGCGACAGGAGCAAGGCGAGATTGAGAAAGGCCGGGACACGGAAGAGGCGCATCTTGGCCAAGACCGTCTCTGCCACCGCCAAGGCAGCCCCGAGCACCGCCAGCTTGAGCAGGACGGCACCCAGGCCGATCGCCAGCGACAGGGGTGCCGGGTCCGTCGCGATCCCCCGGGGAAAGAAGATGTTGGCGACCAGCACGCCGTAGAGCAGGAGCTTAATCTGCGCGGCCCACTCCATCAGGGCCAGATGCCGACCCGAGTATTCGAGCACCATGGCCTCGTGGACCATGGTCAGCTCCAGGTGGGTCGTCGGATTGTCGACCGGGATGCGGCCGGTCTCGGCCAGCGCCACCAGCGTTAGCCCGGCAAAGGCAAAGAGATAGGAGGGCCGCAAGACGAAGGCATCGCCCAGATGATGCGCAATGACGCTGCCTAGATTGGTACTGTGGGCGGTCATGGCCAGGGTGAAGACCGCCATCAGCATGGCCGGCTCGGCCAGGGCGGAGATCATCATCTCGCGCGAGGCGCCCATACCGCCGAAGGCCGTGCCCACGTCCATACCGGCGAGGGCGAGGAAGACGCGCGCCAGCGCCAGCAGCCCGACCAGGACGATGATGTCGGCCACCACCGCGGTCGGCAGATCGATGGTCAGAAGCGGCACCGTCGCCGCCGCCAGCCAGGTGGCGACGAAGACCACGGAGGGTGCCGCGCGAAACAGCGGCGAGGCGGTATGGGCAACCCGGGCCTCCTTGAAGAGCAGCTTGCGCAGCTCGCGATAGGGCTGAAGGACCGAGGCCCCGCGCCGGTTCTGCAGGCGCGCCTTGACCTTGCGGACCCAGCCCACCAGGAGCGGGGCGAGCGCCGGAAACAAGAGCGCCTGCACGAGGGCGAGCAGCCAGGCGGATGGGGTGAAGGTGTCGACCATTAAACCGCGTCCAGAGCAAGATGCTTATTTTCGATTGAGTTCAACGTTTGGTGCATCCACGGCCCTGAGCGGGGACGCGGTTTAAAATTGAATATTTTTTATACCTTAAACCGCGAAGTCTCCAGCGGCCGTCAAATCCCGCCGGGGCCGATCGCATCCGAAAACATCGTTTATCTCGCTGGGCGCGGTTTAAGGCCGCTCACGCCGAAACGATCCACAGCAAGACCAGCAAGGTCACCAGGGTCCATCCGAGATAGACGCGGACGTTGCCCGATTGCAGACGGACCACGCGTCGCGCCGCGGCCTCGACCAGACGTGCCAGGGGCAGATAGAGCGCGTCCCAACTGCGGTCGCCGATCTTGATCTGATGACGCGTCCCGCCGTCTTCGCGCACGACCTGCCCCTCCTCCACCCGGAACAGCAGCGCGAAGACGCGCCGAACCGGTTGGGCGAAGGCGGTTGCGGTGTATTGCATCCGCGCCGTCGGCGGTGCGAAGCCGCAGTCCCAGGCATCGCAGCGCCGCACCCGGCGCACGCCGACGCGATGCAGGCCCCAGACGACGAAGATCGCGATGGCGACGAGCAGCACTGTCACCAGAGGCGCGCTGTAGCTCGCCGTTTCAAACGCATTCGGCACCAGCCAGAGCCAGCCCCGATTACCCGCGTCGGGCAGCCCGCCGCCGAGGAGCTGGCGCGGCACCGCGTCGATCAGACCGATGACCAGGGTCGGAAACAGACCGAGCAGAACACAGAGCACGGCCAGCAGCCCCTGTCCGGCACGGATGCCCCAAGGCCCGGGTCGGGCGCGGCGCACATGCCGACTGCGCGCTTGACCGAGAAAGGCGATGCCGTAGACCTTCACGAAGGTCGCCGCCACCAACGCGCCGGTGAGCGCCAGAACCGCGGTCGCGATCGGGATGAGGCTGCGCATGACGCCGCTGTCGAGCTGCCAGGCTTGCAGGGCGGCCTGGAAGGTCAGCCATTCGGAGACGAAGCCGTTGAATGGCGGCAATGCAGCGATCGACAGACAACCGATCAGGAAGAAGAGCCCGGTCCAAGGCATGCGCCGCAGCAGACCGCCCATCTGCTCCAGGTCCCGCTCATGGGTGCTATGCAGGATGGAACCGGCGCCCAGGAAGAGCAGACCCTTGAAGAGTGCGTGATTCAGCGCGTGATAGAGCGCCGCGACGAAGGCAAGCGCACCCGGCAGCGGATGGCCGGTGTCGATGAAGATCAGCGCCAAGCCCAGCGCGATGAAGACGATGCCCAGATTCTCGACGGATGAATAGGCCAGCAGGCGTTTCAGATCGGTCTGCATCAGGGCAAAGAGCGCGCCCGTAAGCGCCGAGAGGCTGCCGATCGCCAGCACCTCCATACCCCAGGTCCACTGGACATCGCCGATCAGATCGAAGACCAGGCGGATGAAGCCGTAGACCGCCACCTTGAGCATGACGCCGGACATCAGGGCCGAGATGTAAGACGGCGCGGCCGGATGGGCCTCGGGCAGCCATGCATGCAGCGGCACCAGACCGGCCTTCATGCCGAAGCCAATGAAGACCAACCCGAACGCCACGCTGGCCCAAACCGACGACAGCTCGGCGGCCCGCATGGACGCGAAGGCGAAGCCGTCGCCAAAGGCGGCCAGCACCCCGAACCCGAGCAGGATACTCAAGCCTCCAACATGGGCCATCAACAGATAAAGAAAGGCCGCGCGTCGGTTGGCCGCCTGCTCATGCTGAAAGGCGACCAGGAAATAGGACGCCAGCGACATGACCTCCCAGGCGATCATGAAGAGGAAGGCATCGTCGGCCAGGACGACCAGGAGCATCCCGGCCAGGAACAGCCCGGTGAAGCCACCGAGCGCGACCAGCGAATCCCGGCCCTGCTCCAGCCCGCGCACGTAGGCCGGCCCGTAGAGTCCGATCGCGCTGGTCACCAGACCGATCAGGAGCAGGAAAAACCCGGCGAGTGCATCGATACGCACATGCCAGGGCAGCCAAGGCAGGCCCAAAGGCAAGGTCGCGGTCGCCGCGCCGCCCGACAACAAGGCGCCCAGCCCCGCGACGATCGCCGCCACGCCGCAGAGCCCGGTCAACGGCATCGCCGCGAAGCGCACCACCTTGGGGAATCGCGCCGCCAGCAGCGAGACGGCGGCCGACCCGAGGGCGAGCGCCACCGCGAGTCCGGCGATCGACAAGGCGGTCTCGATCCTCATGGTGTGGCGTCGGTGCCGCTCGCCTCGGAGGCCGCCTGTTTGAGCCGAACACCGCGCCCGCCACCCGCGCTGACCTGAGCGTCGCCGATCAGCTCGATCCCGGCCCGGTCGAGCGCCTCGATCAACTTCATGACCGAATCCAGATTGCCGCGGACTTGACCGTCACTGGCCTCCATCCGTTGAATGGTCGGCACAGACAGACCGGCGGCCTCGGCCAAACGCCTTTGGTCGAGGCCCAGCAGGGCGCGCGCGGCACGGATCTGAGCGGCAGTAATCATGTCTAAGACATCACTAATTATGTTTAGATGATGATTTTATGGCGTTGAGAAATCATTTGGCAAGGTCTCATCGGATGTGTCGAGCGGTTCGGCGCCCGGCCTCGCGTGCATGGCTGTCTTTATCCACAGTATACTGGTCCGCTCGAGCCCTCGTGCGGGCATCACCACAGCCGACCCCGGAGCCCAAGACCGTGATCGAGATCGAATACGTCGTCAGAGACCAGAAGGGAGCCGAACGCTTGCGTACGACCGACAAAAAGGCCGCCGACGCCTACGACAAAGCACTCGAAAGCGCGGAGCGTCTCGCCGAGCTCCTGCGCCACGACAAGATCCTGCCCGATTTGCCCGAGAGCGATCTCGAGGAGCTGACCATCTATCTCGCGCGCAACGCCAAGACGGTCGAGCGCATCCTCAAGGGCAAGTCGGCCGAGATCGAGACCACCGAAAACGAGAAGGGCGACATGGAGACGGTCGCGGAGCAACCCGCGGCGACGTCCAAGGTCGAGAACTTACGCGCCGCCGGCTGACCGGGCCGGCAGGCTGGATAGACGCCGAAGGCTAATGGGATGGTCCGCCCCGCTCCTCCAACGAGCCCGTAGCGGGCACAATGAGCGATGTCTATCGAACATCGTCAACCGAGGTAACGGAGCGGACCAATGAGCGAGAATAGCAAAGAGCGGATCGTCACGCTGG
>NZ_DATITZ010000057.1:0-4545 GCF_035467215.1 Thiocapsa sp.
TCGAGCAGCGCCGAGGCCGTGACCAACCCGATGCCTTCGATCGGAAGCTCGGCCAGGTCGCGCGCGAGGTCGAAGCGACGGGTCGCCAGCGTGCAGGTCAGATGAGGCGTACAGGCCGGATCAGGCTCGGCCCCCGTGACCCGCTGATCCGACGCGTCCCAATCAAACCCCGATTCCTGCGCCCAGGCTTGGGTCTCGCCCGCCACTCGATCCAAGAGGTCGGCGTCCGCATCCAGACAAAGCCATGCCTGCTCGCCGCCCAAGGCCGGCGCCAGCGCACGCAGGTTGGAGCCGGTCCCGCACCCCAGGTCCAGGACACGAAGCATCTGCCCTTTCGGAAGATGCGGACGCAATAAGAGCGGAAGATCGGCGGCTCGCGCACGGATGTCCACCGGTGCTCGCAGTCGCAACCAGTGGGCGTCGAAATCACCCATCGTGCACTCCTTCCAAGACGCGGCCGAACTCGGCGCTTGCAGCATCCCAATCGCGCAGGCGAGCGCGCGCAGACCGCGCACCCGCGGCCAGACTGCGCCGCAGCCCCGGGTCGTCCAGCACCCGCGCCAAGGCGGCCTCGAGCGCCGCAGGGTCGTCGGGCTCAACCAAGAGCCCCGCATCCGCAGGCACCAGGTTCGGGATCGGCCCGGTTCTGGTGCTGACGATCGGCAGACCGCGGGCCAATGCCTCGGTCAGGACCATGCCGTAACCCTCGAAGCGGGTCGGCAGGACGAACAGGTCCGCCCGATGATAAAACGCCTCGAGCCGAGGCTCGTCGACGGTACCCGTAAAATTCACCCGCTCGGACAGCCCCAAGTGTTCCGAGAGACGCCGCAAGGCGAGGCTCGTGCGCGTACAACGCGTCAGGCTGCCGACACAGTCCAGGCGCCAGGGTAGGTCGAGCAGGGATGCGAGTGCGCGCAAGAGGACGTCGTGACCCTTGCGCGGTGTCGGGGCGGCCACGCAGAGCAGGTTCAGGACGGATTCCTCCGAGCCTGCCGCGAGCGGCGCCGGATCGGTGCCGGGCTCGACGACGCGAATCCGCTCCTTCGGAACCCCGTAGTCCCGGACCAGGACATCCCTGGTGGCGTCGCTGGTCACCACCACCCGACGGGCGGCCACCAAGGCCCGTGATTCGCTCATGCGCAGTGCTTCGGCCCGCGCGGCAACCATACCCGTCTCCAGGGCGAGTGGGTGATGGACGAGCGCGATCAAGCACAAGCGGTGCTGGTGGAGAGCGGCAACATCCCCGAGCAGTCCGAAGGCCAGTCCGTCGATGACCACCGTGTCGCCGTCCGGAATGGTTGCGAGGCGCCGGTCGGCGCCCGCCAAAGCTTCCTCGGTCGGCTCGGGAAAGCTGTCGTCGAGACGCTCGGCCTGCACTCGCCAACCCGAGCCGATCAAACCGTCGATGATCCGGCGATCGTAGCGATAACCGCCGGTCGGCGTAGTCAGGTTACCCGGGATCAGGAACCAGATGCGCCCGGCGTGTTTCATGCGTGCTGTCGCTGCGGCAGGTCGGAGGCGTAGGCCGCCCAGGCAATGTGTGACTCGCTCAACTGCACGCGCAGGGCCGTGATCGCGCGTGCTCCCTCGCCGAGCGCACCCGCGCTCAACTGCTCGGCCATGCGATCGAAGACGACACGCGCGAGAAATTCGGTCGAGGTGTTGCGGCCCTGAAACGCCGGCTCCTCATCCAGATTCCGATAATCCAGATCGGCCAAGATCGCACGCAGTGTCTGGCTGGCGAGCCCGATGTCCACCACCAGCCCATCCGCATCCAGCTCCGGACGACGAAACTCCACATCCACCACATAGGTCGCCCCGTGCAGCCGCTGTGCCGGTCCGAAGACCTCCCCTCGAAAGCTATGCGCGATCATGATGTGGTCGCGAACGCAGACGCTGTACATGGTGTCTCCTAATCCCGGTTTCTGTACACGCCGCAAGAATAAACGAAACGGCGGCCTTCGGCGCATTGATCCGCAGGCGGGACAGCCGCGAGAACCTCACCATGTTCGGATTCGAGCTCGAAACCCTCGGTGCTTGATCATGGATAGCGGATGCGATGCATCAGGGCATCGCCCGGGTTCTCGGCCAGGCGCGTCTGTGCGGCGGGCAGATCATCGAAGCCGTCCTCGCCGCTGATCAAGACATCCAGCGCCGGATCGACGAGCAGTGCAAGCGCAAGGCGGAGTCGCCGACGATAGTCCCAGCGTGCACGCTGTGCCGTCGCGACCTGGCCGACCTGAGAGGAGCGCAGGGTGAGACGGCGCCGGTGGAAGGCCGCGCCGAGCGGCAGGGTGACAAACTTGGTGCCGTACCAGCTCAGCTCCAGGACGGTCGCCTCGAAGCCCGCCAGCGCAAGCGCCTGCTCCAAGCCTGCCGAGGAACCGCTGGCATGGATGACGAGGTCGGCGTCGCCGCCCGCATCCTCGGGCAAAGCAAAGTCGACCCCGAGCCGCTCGGCGATCTCGGCGCGGCGCGGATTGATGTCGATCAGCTCGACCCGGCAACCCGGGATACGCGCGGCCAACCAAGCGCAGAGCACGCCGACCGAGCCGGCACCGATGACAGCGATTCGATCGCCGATCCGGGGTGCGGCATCCCAGAGACCGTTGACGGCGGTCTCGAGATTCGCCGCCAAGACCGCACGCCCCGGCGGGACCGCATCGGGAATCCGATGCAGGGCCTCGATCGGGACGCAATAGGCGCTCTGATGCGGATAGAGACAGAAGACCGACTGCCCGATCCAATCCAACGGACCGGCCTCCACGCGGCCGACGTTGCAGTAGCCGTACTTGACCGGCCAGGGAAAATCGCCGGCCTGAAAGGGTGCGCGCATCCCGGTGAACTCGCTCGGCGGGACCTCGCCGCGCAACACGAGTGCCTCGGTCCCGCGGCTGATACCCGTGTAGAGGGTCCGCACCCGCGCCTCGCCGGGACCGGGCGGCGCAAGCGGCTCGTCGCGCAGCTCACCCTGCAGGGGGCCGGTGACCCAGTAAGCCCGGGCAGACATCGGAGCGTCGCGCTCCGACGGCATCGGGGACGACCGGCTTGCGTTCCTAATCGACTCGCCGGGCATAGATGTCTCCCGAGTTTGCGGTGTGCGGCAACGCATCGAGCCAACGGCCGATCGCGGCGGCATCGACCCAGACGTCATGGACAAAGACATAGGACTCGCCGAGAACGGCGTTGAATCGCCCATAGCCCAGTCTCGAACACTCGGCCAAGGCGCTGCGTGCGACGTCCTTCTGGATCGTCGTGAATTCGAACGACAAGGTATCGACCGGCCTGGTCAGTCCGCCGAGGACCTCGGCCTCGTAACCCTCGACATCGATCTTGATGAAGCGCGGCACACCATGGCGCTCGATCAGATCGTCCAAGCGCGTGCAGGCGACCTCGACCGCACCGTCCCAACGCTGACCTTCCCAGCCAGGAGCCTCGCGGGCGGCCGAGATGAAGCCGGTCGAGAGCGTACTCACCGTCGGGTTGGAGCGATTCAGGCGCAGATCCGCCGGACCGGACTCGCGTCCGACCGCCGTCGCCTCGATCAGCACCGCCGGATCTCGCCCGTAGAGCAAGCGCAGTGTGCGCACCAATACCGGCTGCGGCTCCACAGCCAGCACACGGGCGCCGATCCTCCGAAAGCAGCCAATGCGATCGCCGACATGACTGCCGATGTCGAATGCCAGATCGCCCGGGGCGAGAAAGGCGCGATAGAAGGCGTCCATACGCGACCGACGCCCGTGCAGATAGTAGATCTTCAAGGATCGCAATACGCCGAGGGCGGCCCGCATGGCATCTCCGCGGGCGTTGCCGCGATCAGTCGACACCGATCGAATCCGCCGCCACCTGATCCGAGGCCGGAACAGACGCGCGCTTTCGCCCGACCACGGGCAGCCCGAGGGATTGAATCAAGGCAGGCGGATCAACCTCCTCCGGAATCCGCCAGAGACCGACCCGGGCCAGCCAGGCGCCGAGCGCAGGCCAAGCGGTCAACACGGCGATCGGCACGGCAAGCAAGGCGCCGAAGATGAAGGGCGACAGAAAGACCGCCCCGGCGGCGTCGGTCGAGATCAGCCAGAGCAACGCCGCGAGACCGAAGACTGTCTGAGGCCAGAGTCGTCGTAGGGCCTGCGTGACCTTCAGTCGATGGGTGTCGCGACGCTGCGGTGACCAGACGATCGCCTTGCCGAACAGCAGCCCACCCATGAAGAGCGAGTGCGCCAAGGCCATGATGGGCGCGAGCAGGGTCGAGAAGAGGACCTCGCCGAAGGCTCCGGCCAGCAGACGCGGACCGCCGCCGAAGTCGTCGCGCCCCTGTCGGGACAGGAGCAGGCTGCCGAGGGTCGCAAGCTTCGGCGCGAAGACCATCGTCATGATCAGCGCGAAAAGCGACCAGCCGAGGGCCGGATCGAACATGGGTCCGGACTCGGGCACGCGTCCGATCTGCAAGGCCGCAAGCGTCATGAAGAGGACCCAGGCCGGCGAGCCGATAAACATGAGGATTGCCAGGACCAGCTGGACCCGCCCGATCGGGTGTAGCCCCGG
>NZ_DATITZ010000058.1:0-3004 GCF_035467215.1 Thiocapsa sp.
GTTCTCCCGCGTTCCGTTTCGTAACCTGACCTCTGGAGAGCTTGCCATGACCTTCACTCCGTTCAATCGCCCCAAGCCCCGCGTCCTCGCGTCGGCTGTCTTCCTCCTGCTCGCGGCCTTGTCCGTCTCCGGCAACGCACTGGCCAAGGATCAGTTTCGCATCGCCTGGAGCATCTATGTCGGCTGGATGCCCTGGGACTATGCCGCCGAGTCCGGCATCGTCAAGAAATGGGCGGACAAGTACGGCATCGAGATCGAGGTCGTGCAGATCAACGACTATGTCGAATCGATCAACCAATACACCGCCGGGGCCTTCGACGGCTGCGTCATGACCAACATGGACGCGCTCACCATTCCGGCGGCTGGCGGCGTGGATTCCACGGCGCTCATCATCGGCGACTTCTCCAACGGCAATGACGCCGTCATCCTCCGCGACAAGACCGAGCTGGCCGAGATCGCCGGTCAGAAGGTCAACCTGGTCGAGCTTTCGGTTTCCCATTATCTGCTGGCCCGCGGGCTGGCCAGCGTGGGTTTGAGCGAGCGCGACGTCACCGTCGTCAACACCTCGGATGCCGACATGGTCTCGGCCTTCGCCTCCGGCGGCCCCACCGCAGTGGTCACCTGGAACCCGCTGGTCTCGGAGATTCTCGCCATGCCGAACACCGCCAAGGTGTTCGATTCGAGCAAAATCCCCGGCGAGATCATCGACCTCATGGTCGTCAACACCGAGACCCTCGAGGCCAACCCGGCACTCGGCAAGGCCCTGGTCGGCGCCTGGTACGAGACCATGTCGATCATGTCCAAGGACGACGAGGCCGGACGCGCCGCACGCACCGCGATGGGCAAGGCGTCCGGGACGGATCTCGCCGGCTATGACGCCCAGCTCGCCAGCACCAAGATGTTCTTCGAGCCGGCCGAGGCCGTGGCCTTCGCCAAGAGCGAGCAGCTGCCGCTCACCATGGAACAGGTGGCGAGCTTTTCCTTTGATCACGGTCTGCTCGGCGAAGGCGCGCCGAACCCGGGTTTCATCGGCGTCGCCTTCCCGGGCGAGCGCTATTTCGGCGACGACGGCAATCTCAAGCTGCGCTTCGATGCTGCTTACATGCAGATGGCGGCGGACGGGGAGCTGTGAGCGGAGAGCCGCCGGCCTCCAGGGCAGTGGGCGACTGAAGTCGCCCCTACAGGTCGGTCTTTGCTTTCCCGGGAATCACCTTGATTAGGCCCACTCAGCGATCCAGGACTACCGATGAAACGACTCATCAACCAGCGTCCCGGGCGGGTGTCGACCGCGGCACTCGCGCTCCTGCCCTTCGCGGCACTGGCGCTCTTCTATGTCCTGGCCTCGGACGCCCGTCTTGCCGCGAACCCGGGCGACAAACTGTTGCCGTCGTTCACGACTTTAGCCGAGTCCTTCGTTCGCCTGACCAGCGAGCCTAGCCAGCGCACCGGCGAGATCCTGTTGTGGCAGGACACGGGGGCGAGTCTGCGACGGTTGGCACAGGGCGTCGGGATCAGCGCGGCGATCGGCCTGATATTGGGGATTGCCTTGGGCGCCATCCCGCTGATCCGGTCCGGGTTCGCTCCCTTCGTCGCGGTGCTGTCGTTGATCCCGCCGATGGCCGTGCTGCCGGTCCTCTTCATCGTCTTCGGGCTCGGCGAGGTCTCCAAGGTGGTGCTCATCGTCGTCGGGATCACGCCCTTCATCGTGCGCGATCTGCAGCAGCGGGTGCAGGAGCTGCCGCGCGAGCTGATCATCAAGGCCCAGACCCTCGGCGCGAATAGTTGGCAGATCGTCCTTCGGGTGATCCTGCCGCAGGTAGTGCCGCGGCTGATCGATGCGGTACGGCTCTCGCTCGGTACCGCCTGGCTCTTCCTGATCTCGGCCGAGGCGATTGCGGCCACCGAGGGGCTCGGTTATCGCATCTTCCTCGTGCGCCGATACCTCGCGATGGACGTGATCCTGCCCTACGTGGTCTGGATCACCATCCTCGCTTATCTGACAGACTTCCTGCTCAAGCAGATCTCGCGCAGGGCCTTCCCCTGGTATCACACCGGAGAGCCGGGCCGATGACACCGCGCATCCGCTTCGAGAACGTCTGGATGACCTACGACGATCAGGTCGTCTTGGAGCGACTCAACCTCACCGTTGCGCCCGGCGAGTTCTGCACCATCGTCGGGGCCTCGGGCTGCGGCAAGACCACGCTTCTGCGACTGCTGCTGGGGGAGGAGACGCCGAGCCGCGGGCGGATCCTGCTCGACGGCGAGCCCCTTCCCGCGGAGCCGGGGCCGGATCGCGGCATCGTCTTTCAGCGCTACTCGGTGTTCCCGCATCTCTCCGTCCTGGGCAACGTGCTGCTGGGACTGGAGCTGCGCGCCTCGCCCGTCACCGGCCGGCTCTTCGGGTCCGCCCGTCGTAACGCGCAAGAGGAGGCAGTCGCGATGCTCGAGGCTGTCGGTCTCGGTCAAGCGCTGCGAAAGTACCCGACCCAGCTCTCCGGCGGCATGCAGCAGCGTCTCGCGCTGGCCCAATCGCTGGTCATGCACCCGCGCATCCTGCTGCTCGACGAACCCTTTGGCGCGCTCGATCCGGGGATCCGCCGCGACATGCACGAGCTGGTCCTGCGGCTCTGGCGCGAGAACAACCTGACCGTCTTCATGGTCACCCACGACATCCGCGAAGGCTTCTACCTGGGCACGCGCCTGCTGGTCTTCGACAAGCTGCGCTACGACCCGGACGCGCCGCAGGCCTACGGCGCCGGAATCACCTACGACCTGCCGATCGGACAGACGGATCCGGGGACGCTGGCGGAGGTGTTGGCGCGGCCGGCGATGAGGAGTGAGGAGTGAGGAGTGAGGAGTGAGGAGTGAGGAGTGAGGAGTGAGGAGTGAGGAGTGAGGAGTGAGGAGTGAGGAGTGAGGAGTGAGGAGTTAGCCTGCCAATCCAAGAGCTGAGAGCTGAGAGCTGAGAGCTGAGAGCTGAGAGCTGAGAGCTGAGAGCTGAGAG
>NZ_DATITZ010000059.1:0-4805 GCF_035467215.1 Thiocapsa sp.
TGTCGGCCCGGCTGCGTCTTGGATCTGCACGCGGATGTTGGACAGATAGGCCCCGGACCCGGCGACGGCGAACAAGAGCCGCAGGTTGTACTGAGACTTCACTTGCTCCATCGCCTCGCGCTCGGAGGCACCGATCCCTCCGCTGACGTGCGGAACCCCGAGGGTCGACTGGCCGGGAAGCCGCCGCTCCGTAAGGGGCTCCGGCGGCGGAGCAGTCACCGGCTCCTGCGCCGGCGTCGAGACCTGCTCGGGCGCCGCGCCCGGGGCGACCGCAGGGACCGTGTCCGTGCTTCGATCCGCAGCGGCAGGCGCCCCCGGCAGAATTGCTCCGCCGGGAAGTAGGGTTCCCGGCGGCAACAGGATCGCCTCCTCGAGCACGGTCCCGTTCGGCAGAGTCGACCCTTCGGGCGCAATCGCCCACTCGACCGACGGCTGAGCGACGGGCGTCGGCGCCTGCACCTCTTGCCCGGTCGGCTCCTGCGCCAGCGCGGCTCCCGAACCGAGCCAAGCCAACATCACCGCAACCTCGAACCTCTTGTCGCGTCGCCGCATCGCTCACAACCCTCCCAAAAAATGACATCGACTCAGGCGATTCCGGAAACAAGTATTCCGACTGCATGTGGGTGCAAGACCTGTTTGGGCGACTAAAGTCGCCCCTACGCCCCTACGCCTCGGTAGACCCTTTACCTAAAATCACCTTAAAACGCGTCCGCTCCAAGCCGAGCGGACAGATCCAAGGCTAAACAACACGAAAACATCCCATAAACCATCGGGACGCGTTTTAAGCCGCGCAGCCACTCCAACGGCTCGGAAACAAACTCTCGATGACCCCGGAGCGATGCAGCACGCCCACGCCCAGCACATGACCACGATAGCTCACGATGATCTGCCCCGTCGGCGTTGCGGCCCGCTGCTCGGGTGTCGGGTCGAAGATCTCGCGCCGCAGGTAGCGATCGCGCTGCTCGGTATCCAATGAAACACCGAAGCGCGTGATATCGCGCCCGAACAGTAAAGATCCGCCTGTGCTGGGCTTAGGCGGTCGCACATTGGTGCGATGAAAGAACAAACCGCTCGACTCGGCTAAGGGTACCGCGGGCGGCGCATGATCGGCGGCCATCAGGTGCAACCCACGTCGGGTTTGGCGGTTGGCGCGGTAGTCGGCCCAATAGTCCCCGCCCAGGCCGTATTTGTCGTCGAGACCGGCGAGCCATTCGGCGGCATCCGTGTCGTCCAGGACGGCCGGCTCGGGCGTCGGCTCCGCGGGGTAGCCCGCATCCTTCTCCAGGATCGCCATGAAGAAGCCGCCGGTGTCGCGGTGGTGAGGCCAGATCCTCAGGCAGCTCGCCAGCTCGGGCGGAAGCTCCCGCCCGTTCCAATGGGTGACACCCGGCATCGCGACGAACCCCGGAACCGATGCGGAGACCAGGCGCAGCATACCGGGATGCTCTGCCAGGATGTCGGCCACCACCAGCTCGTTCTCTTCCGGCGCGAAGGTGCAGGTGGAGTAGAGGATGCGCCCGCCCGGACGACAGCGCTGCACCGCCTTGCGCAGCAATGCCCGCTGACGCGGACCCAAGCGCAGCCCGCTGTCCGGATCGAGACGTGGCAGCAAGGACGGTGTGCGCCGCAGCGTCCCCTCGCTCGAGCAGGGTGCGTCGACGAGGATACGGTCGAATTGCCCGCTCGCACTCGGCCAGTTGGCGCCGTCGCAGCAAGTGGTGGTGACGTTGACCACTCCGAGCCGGTCGAGATTGCCTTGGAGCGCCTTGATCCGCGCATGGGCGATGTCGTTCGCGACGAGCGTCCCGCGATTGCCCAGGGCGAAGGCGATCTGCGCGGTCTTGCCGCCCGGTGCCGCGCAGAGATCCAACACCCGCTGACCGGGTGCCAGGTCCATCAGCATCGCGGGTAGTTGCGAGACCTCCTCCTGCGCATGGGCAAGACCGGCGCAGTACCACCAGTTTCGGCCGGCCTTGGTCTCCTCGGGGAGTCGCAAGGCAGCGGGCAGACCAGGCACCGGTTGCGACTCCAGACCTTGCTCGGCCAGCAGGTCGGCCAGTTCGGCAACCGAGATCCGCGTCGGATTGGCCCAGATGCAGGGCGGCAGCGGCCGGCCGAGCGCCTCGGCGAAGGCGTCCCAATCGTCGACCAAGGTGCGATAACGGGCCAGGGGCGAGGCGGCGATCTGCTCGGGCGTGATGAGGGCGTTCGCCTTCACGCGCGAGAGACGCACGCTCTGCGGGCGAGATTCCGTAGATAGAGTCATTGTGTTCCAGTCAGCGTTTGCCGGAGCGCCGGCGGTCAAGTCGTGCCACGAATTCGCCGATCAAACGGGCGTAGAGCTGATCGCCAAGCACCTTGTCTTCCACACCCGCGTCGAGGCTGGGGTTGTCGTTGACCTCGATCACCACCGGACCGGCCGGCGTCTCCTTGAGGTCGACGCCGTAGAGCCCGTCGCCGATCAGATCAGCCGCCTTCAGCGCCGTCTTCATGACGGCGGGCGGGACGGCCTCGACCGGCAGGGTCTCGAACCCGCCCTGCTCGTGACGACCGTCGCTCTCGTGTTTGACGATCTGCCAATGATCGCGGCTCATCAGATACTTGCAGGCATAGAAGGGCTGGCGACCCAGGATACCGATGCGCCAATCGAAGGGCGTGTAGAGATACTCCTGCGCCAGGATCAGATCGGACTCCTTGAAGAGCTTGCCGGCGATCCGCGTCAATCCGGCGCGATCCTCCGCCCGGAAGACACCGCGCGAGAAGGATCCCTCCGGGATCTTGAGCACGATCGGATAGCCGATCAGCTGCTCGGCCTCCATCAGATTCTCCTTGCGCAACACCAGCGTCTTGGGCCGCGGGATGCGATGCGCGGCCAAGAGCTCGGCAAGATAGACCTTATTGGTGCAGCGCAGGATGGAGTCGGGGTCGTCGATCACGACCATCCCCTCGCTGTCGGCCTTCTTGGCGAAGCGGAAGGTGTGGTGACCGATGCGCGTAGTCTCGCGGATGAAGAGCGCGTCGTACTCGGCGAGCCGGCTGTAGTCCTTGCGCTGGATCAGCTCGACGTTGACGCCGAGCGCCTTGCCGGCCTTCACGAAACGTTGCAGGGCCTTGCCGTCGGAGGGCGGCAGCTCCTCGGCCGGGTCGTGCAGCACGGCGAGGTCGTATCGATAGGACAGACGTGCGCGCGGTTGGCGCCAACGCTGCGAGAGATAACCCTCCAGCGCCGCAAACAAAGGCCCCTCCCCGTCCGCCGTGACGGCGGCCAGCGGCAGGGCCTTGATGGCCCCGATACGCCAGGTGCCTTGGCGGCGAAACTCCACGCGCAGGATCGGGCAGCGGAAGGTCTCGAAGATCTCGCGCGCGAGCGGTTGCAGCTCCTTGACGTCGCACTGGCCGAAACAGATGGTCAGCTCATAGGCGGTCGGGGCGAGTGCCGAGGTCTTGCGTCGCCCGAGCAGACGCTGCACCAGCCCGTCGAGCTCTTCGGTGGCCAGGCTGTAGAGCTCGCGGCTGGAGAGCTCCTGGATGGTCCGCACGCTCGGGATGACCTTGTGACCCCGCGCCTCGGCGAGCAGCGAGCAGTAGTACCCCACCGAGAGATAGCGATAACTGCGGCACAGGTTGATGACCCGCAGATCGCGCTTGGAGGCCAGCTCGCCGCCCGCAAGATAGTCGCGCGCGGTCACCACGGGCAGACGCGGAAAGCCCGGCTTCCAGTCGCCTTGCTGCTCCACCAACAACAGGTGCTCAGCCATTTAAATCGCGCTCGTTCGTCGAGTCGGTGTCGCGTTGCATTTTGGTTCCGGGTTTATCCACACCAACGCACCTCGGCACAGGCGCGATTTAAAGAACAAGAAAAGTAAAAATCCTAAATCGCGTCAGTGACGACGGTGGTCGCAGCAGGGTCGTTCCGATCCATACGCGAACGATGCATGTCGCACCGGACGCGATTTAGCAGGAGACGAGAACGACGGCCTGCAACCCGACCCGACCATACCGGGCCATGCGACTGAATTCGTCGCGGGGAATCGGCATATCGATCGAGTCCAGCGTGGTCTCTCCGTTGGCGTAATCCACATAGGGGTCATGGACATAAACGAAATGCTCGTCGAAGCCGGTGATCACGACCCAGTGCGGGAATTTCTCGCGGTAGATACGGTAGGAGCTGATCAAGACCAGGGGCACCGAGCCGGCGTCCCAGCGTTGCTGGAGATCGTCGACGCTGAGCGTGCCCTGGTGGACCGGGATGCCCAAGCGCTGCGCCTCGGCCAGCATGTCTTCGTGAACCAGGCGCATGACCTCCTTCTTCTCCGGACTGCGCACCGAGTCGACCAGCGGAACGCCCGGATCGTTCACGAAGACCTCGACCGAAAAGCCTCGGGATTGTGCGGACAAGGCCAGTCCGAGAGGGCCGCAGCCCCCGTGACCCGAGGTCATGAAGATGGTCGTGGACTCGCGCCAGATCCGCAGCTCCAGGGTTCGATTGAGCTCGAGGGCGGGGCGCAGCGCCTGCATCGCCATCATCAGCGACGACGACCCGCAGGTGAAATCGAGCGTTTGCTCGTAGAAGGGCACGCGCTTGAGCTCCGGCTTGAGACCGGGAGAGAGTGTCTTCTCGTAGCGCAGCGCCTCCATGTGGTCTTCGTAGTAGTCCGAGAGCACGCCGAAGCGCCGATAACCCGCGCTCTCGAACAGCGCCTGCGAGGCGAGGTTGTCGCGCCGGATCTCGAGGCGCATGTAGGCGCGCTCCTGCTCCCAGGCCGCCTCCTCCGCCGCCTCGACGAGTGCGCGGCCGACCCCTC